>NZ_CAZEFZ010000065.1:1702-48216 GCF_964511145.1 Tenacibaculum amylolyticum | reverse complement strand
CAGCTCCTGTACCATTACCAAGAGTAAGAGTATTTCCAGAAAGTGTTAAGTTCTGGTTATCTGTATCAGTAGAGTTAATTACATATGGAGTTGCTGCCGAACCGTTCCCAGTAACGGTTACATTTGTTCCAGCATTAACAATAGTCTCGGTTCCATCTGCTACAAGACCAGATAAATCTACAGTTAAATTATTACCGTTTTGTATTCCTATTGATAATTGATTGGTTGCGTTATCGAAATTAAAAACATCTATATTTTGATTATCTGTATTATCTAAATAGGCAGATAAGTCTATAGAGGTAGCCGAACCATTATTTGTAATGGTTAATATATTACCTGTTAATTGTAAGTCTTGAATTTCATTTGTTGGATCGCTGTCAGCATCATCAATTAAAGAGGATAAATTTACGGTACCACCGTTTTGGAGCGTAAGCTCATTAGTAGCGACATTAAAACTTAATTGTTGGTCGCCAGTAGCAGAATTATTACACAAACTAACCCAAGCAATTCCATTATATTGAAAAACACATTGTTGATCAGTATTATAAACTAATCCTCCTTCAAGAGGTGTAATTGCATTCATTTGGAGATTAGAAACTCTCGTAATAACGAAAACCTTATCTGAACTTTCCAGTTCTAATAAAGAGTTAACATCTATTACATTAGGATTATCACCAACTTTTACTTGGGCAAAGGAAGTAAATCCGATTAATAAGATTAATAATGAGTAAATTTTTTTCATAATCAAATTGCTTACGTTCATTTTTGATAGGCGTTGACGCCTAAATTTAAGACACTGTGAAATATATTAGGTCACATTTTCCGTTACTGGATGTTTTTTATCGGTAAAATGTTAATTTGAGACTTTTAATGGAATTTCTTTATAGACGAGATGTATTTTCGTAATAAAAAGATTTCATTGATGAATTGTAACAGACTTTTGTAGGGAATTTTTTTCGTTTCATGATTAGTAATTGAAATATTAAATAGGTACTTCCAATGTTTTCTTATAGTTTTCAACGCTTTAAAATACGTAAAATTTTTTGAGTCGTAAATATGAGTCGGCTCAGCTATAATTCCATTGATCTCTAAAACTTTAAAATCGATTCCATTTTCAAGCTCTTCGAAAGAATTGTATTTAATATCAACTCTTCCATAATACCAGCCATCAATAGAATGATTTAAGCGATCGAATGTGTTTTTTAGCTTTTCACTTATTAGGTGATTTCCGTTAATAAACTGAGTGCCTTTGGAATGATTACCAATAGCTGTAAGTTTAATTTCTTTATTTACAGGAGGGACCTCGTATATATTTTCTTTGTGGATATCTTCGAATAAATCGACATATAGTTTAGCTCTAACATCTTTTAGAATTAATTCTTTTATAGTCGATTTTCCATCTCCAATTACCGAAATGAATTTTTTTAGAGTAATAGAAGTAATCACTCCTTTTTCTTCATTTGGGTTTCTATGATAGAATATTCCACATTCATTTTCATAATCAAGAAATTCTTGAATAATTATATCTATAGGGTAACTTTTTATGTAAACCTCTAATTCTTCTTTTGAGTTTATTTTTTTTACTAATAACCCTCTAAATCCGATATCGGGTTTAGCTATTAAAGGATATGTAATTTTTTCATGATCAATTAGCGTAATTATTTCAGAAAAAGTATTTGTAGGTTTTACAAGTATAGATTTTGGTCTATATTTTTCTGGGACTAACTGAATTGTTTTGTATTTACTCTCTGTTCCATTTCCAGAGCTTTTTATAGCTGGGTTAGCAGCGCTAAAAAAGGCGAAGTGTTTTGCCCTAATCGCTAAATAAAAAGCGTAAGGAAGATTTGGGATATAAAACATTGACGACGGCCAATACTCCCAGTTTGTTAATTTTTCTATTGAAGACTTACTTACCAATACTATTTGTTAAATAGAATGTTTAAAAAAGACTGAAACGTCTTAAAACCAAAATATACCGTGTACAAAATTAATAAAATCCCTAAAGCTAATAAAATATAAAAAATAATAGTTTCAGGATATGTAGTATATATTCTTTGAGCTTTAAAAGCTAAACTTAAGATTAGAGGGGAAACTATTAATAGCAGTAGTAGTATTAAAAACTTCTTTACTGTCTTTTCATAAGATTTACTCATGCTTATTTTTATTATAATTATTTATAACTTCTCGTACTCCACCGTATTTTTTTAATAAGACTCTTGCTGTATCTTGGTCTATGTTTAACTCTGAAACTAACATGTCTTCACCTCTTTTTACTAATTTTTTGTTAGATAGCTGCATATCGACCATTTTATTCCCTTTTACTTTACCAAGCTGAATCATGGTTGTTGTAGAAATCATATTCAATACTAATTTTTGGGCTGTACCTGCTTTCATTCTAGAACTACCTGTTACAAATTCAGGGCCAACAACAACAGCGACAGGATATTTAGCTGTTAATGCAAGTGGACTTCCTTCGTTACATGTTATACACCCAGTAGCAATATTATTTTCATTACATTTTTCTAGTGCATGAATTACATATGGAGTAGTACCTGAAGCAGCAATTCCGATAACAACATCTTTCTCTGAAACAGCATGTTTCTTTAAATCTTCCCAACCTTGTTCTTTAGAATCTTCTGCAAATTCAACCGCTTTTCTGATAGCTGAATCACCTCCAGCAATCAATCCGACTACAAGATCATGAGAAACGCCAAAAGTAGGAGGGCATTCAGAAGCATCTACGATACCTAAACGTCCACTAGTACCTGCACCTATATAGAAAAGTCTTCCACCATTTTTTAATTTTTGTATAACAATTGATGTTAAGGATTCAATATTTGGGATGGCTTTCTCTACAGCAAGAGGAACAGTTTTATCTTCATTATTAATGTTAGTTAACAATTGCTTAAGATCCATTGTTTCAAGATCATTATAATGAGAATCTTGTTCCGTAGTTTTAATAAAATTCATGCTTCAAATTTACAACTTATTACGGAAGTGACCTCGTAAATTAATTAGTGTCTAATAAGTAAATTAAATCATAAAAAAATAGATGGAAACAGTTACAAAATCAGTATCAAATTTTTATAATTCTATTGCCGCTGGAGTAGGAGATTGGGGACTAAAATTATTAGGTGCTTTTGCAGCATTAATTATTGGACTTTGGATTATAAGAATAGTGATGAAGGGGATTTCGAGAGCCTTTGAAACTAAACATATAGATACTACTTTACGTCCTTTTTTAGTTACATTAATTGGCTTTGCTTTGAAAGCATTATTAATTATTTCTATAGCAGGAATTGTAGGAGTTCCGACAGCTTCTTTTGCAGCTTTAATAGCTGGTGTAGGAGTAGCTATTGGGGCTGCATTCAATGGTTCGTTAGGTCATTTAGCTTCAGGGATAATGTTGTTGATTTTTAGACCTTTTAAAGTTGGAGACTTAATAAAAACAAATAATGCCTTTGGTTTTGTAAAAGAGATTTCTGTTTTTGTTACGGTTATTGAAACTTTTCAGAATGAAACTGAAATTATTCCGAATTCTGCGATTACTTCAAACAAAATAACCAATTTAACAGCTATAGGTAATTTAAGAGTAGATATGCCTTTTTCGATTAGATATGGAGCAGATATTGAGAAAGCAAAAGAGATTGTTTTGAATGTATTGGTGAAAGATGCTAATGTATTGAAAGAAATAGGGAAGGAGCCAAGAGTTGCTGTAAATAATTTAGGTGTAAATAATATAGAGTTACTAGCGTTGCCATATGTAGATTGTGATCATTACTGGGATGTATATTGGGATACACGTCAAAAAATAGTAGAAGCATTGGTAAATGCTGGTTATGAAGCACCGTTACCACAACGAGTAGTTACAATGACAAAATAAAAAAAGCCGGTTTAACCGGCTTTTTTGTTATTATAATTTAAAATTTTATACTTCAGCTAAAATAGTATTTAATGTTGTATTTGGTCTCATATATCCATCTGCTAATTCATCATTTGGAATGTAGTAACCATCAATTTCAATAGCTTTACCTTGAACTTCATTTAGCTCTTCTACTATTTTACTTTCATTTGCAGCCATAGTTTCTGCTACAGATGCAAACTGATTCTTTAACTCTTCATTTTTAGTTTGATTAGCTAATTCTTGTGCCCAGTACATTGCTAAATAAAAATGACTACCTCTGTTGTCTAATTCACCAGCTTTTCTTGATGGAGATTTTTTGTTATCTAATAACTTTTCAATAGCATTATCTAAACACTCAGCTAAAACTAATGCTTTTTCATTTTTGTTGTTTTCTCCTAAATGCTCTAAAGAAACAGCTAAAGCTAAGAATTCTCCTAAAGAATCCCAACGTAAGTGGTTTTCTTCTACGAATTGTTGTACGTGTTTTGGAGCAGAACCTCCTGCACCAGTTTCAAATAAACCACCACCATTCATTAAAGGAACAATTGATAACATTTTTGCAGATGTTCCTAATTCAAGAATAGGGAATAAGTCTGTTAAGTAATCACGTAATACATTTCCAGTAACAGAAATTGTATCTTTTCCTTCTTTTACTCTTTCTAAAGTATATTGAGTTGCCTCTGGTACTGATTTAATTAAAATTTCTAAACCATCAGTATCATGATTTGGTAAATACGCTTCTACTTTTTTAATTAATTCAGCATCGTGCGCTCTATTTTTATCTAACCAGAATATAGCAGGAGTTTGCGTTGCTTTAGCACGTGTAACAGCAAGTTTTACCCAATCTTGTACAGGTGCATCTTTTGTTTGGCACATTCTCCAGATATCTCCTTTTTCAACAGCATGTTCAATTAACGTATTTCCTTCGCTATCTACTACAGTAACTGTTCCGTTAGCAGCAATTTCAAAAGTTTTATCGTGAGAACCGTACTCTTCTGCTTTTTTAGCCATTAAACCTACATTAGGAACTGTTCCCATTGTAGTTGGATCGAATGCACCATTAGTTATACAGAAGTCAATAGTAGCTTGGTATAACGAAGCATAAGAACTATCTGGAATAGTTACTTTAGTATCTTGTTGTTTTCCTTCTTTATTCCACATTTGTCCAGATGTACGGATCATTGCAGGAACAGAAGCATCGATGATAATATCTGAAGGTACATGTAAGTTGGTAATTCCTTTATCAGAATCTACCATTGCAATATCAGGATTGTTATCATATATTGTTTGAATATCTGCTAAGATTTCAGCTTTCTTTTCAGCAGATAACTCTTCTAAGTTGCTTAATAAGTTTCCAAAACCATTGTTTACATCAACACCAATTTCTTCAAATGTTTGTCCATGTTTTTCAAATAAATCTTTGAAGAAAACTCGTACCGCATGTCCAAAAATAATTGGATCTGAAACTTTCATCATTGTCGCTTTCATATGAAGCGAGAATAAAATATCTTTTTCTTTAGCATCTTTAACTTGCTCTTCTAAGAATGTTAATAATGCTTTTTTACTCATTACAGAAGCATCAATAATTTCTCCTGTTAATAAAGCAATTCCTTCTTTCAATGTAGTTGCGTTTCCATTTGCATCTGTGTGTATAATGTTTACACTTGTTGCATTTGGTATTGTAACCGATTTTTCATTGTGTGCAAAGTCTCCTTCAGACATGGTAGCAACATGTGTTTTAGAGTCTGAACTCCAAGCTCCCATTCTATGAGGATTCTTTTTAGCATAATTTTTAACTGCTTTAGGAGCACGACGATCTGAGTTCCCTTCACGTAAAACAGGATTTACTGCAGATCCTTTTACTTTATTATAACGAGCTAAAACTGCTTTATCTTCATCTGTTTCTGGCTCTTCAGGATAATCTGGTAAAGCGTAACCTAAAGCCTGTAATTCTTTAACAGCAGCTTTTAATTGAGGAACAGAAGCACTAATATTAGGTAACTTAATAATGTTTGCTTCTGGTTTTGTAGCAAGTTCACCTAAAAAAGCTAACGCATCTTCTACGCGTTGGTCTTCTTTTAAATAGTCTGAAAAGTTTGCTAAAATTCTTCCTGCTAAAGAAATATCTTTAGTAATGATTTCTATATTAGATGATTTGGTATATGCTTTTACAATTGGCAAAAACGAACGAGTAGCAAGTGCTGGAGCCTCATCTGTTTTTGTATACATGATTTGTGCAGTTGTGCTCATATATTTTCTAGTTATTTTGTTTGAAGTGGTGCAAATTTAAGTATTACAAATGGTTTTTTAAATATTAAATTTTTATTATACTATCAGTTTTATTGAAGAGTTTTAAAAATTATATTTTATTCCATAAAAAAAGCGATGTTTTTAACATCGCTTTTTTATTTTTTATAAGGCAAAAATTAGTTTCTTCTCTCTTTAATTCTTGCTTTCTTACCTGTAAGTCCTCTAAAGTAGAAGATTCTAGCTCTACGTACTTTACCTCTTTTGTTAATTTCAATCTTTTGAATAGATGGTAAATTAATTGGGAAAATACGCTCTACACCTACAGTACCTGACATTTTTCTGATTGTAAATGTTTCAGAAGATCCGTTTCCTCTTCTTTGAATAACAACTCCTCTAAAGAACTGAGTACGAGTTTTGTTACCTTCTTTAATTTCGTAGTATACAGTAATTGTATCACCTGCTGCGAATTCTGGTAAATCGTTTTTAGTTACGAATTCGTCTTGAACAAATTTAATTAAATCCATTATTGAAAATCTTATGATTTTTAACAAAACAACATTCACGATTCTCGTCAGAGGTTGATTTTGTGGCTGCAAAAATATGTTTTTTTTCTGAATTTAAAACCTAAATAGCTAATTATTTTTTAGTTACCTTTTTTATAATCTCTTTTTAAGATAACGTTGTTTAAGAGTTAATTACGGCTTAGAATTTTAAAATTACTTAAAATTCAAGTAATATTTTAAAAACGTGTAAAAAATAGCTTTATACTGTATAAAGTGTAGTAGTCTTTTTAATTATTATAGCATTGTAGTTTTTACAAATAATTAAGATGAGATGAATTGAATTAACGATACTAATAAGTCCTAAATTATATAAAAAAGAGTCCTATTTTGTGTAATAACTCCTAAAAAATATAATGAGACTTATTGGAAAAGAATGGCTTAGTTGTGCTTTATACTTTTATCTAAAATTTTAATATAAAAGTAGAATTATTTTAATGGTATGAGCTATAATAAAGTTATTACTTCTGATGGTAGTTTTAAAAAACAACAATCAATTTTCTCTAATGTATTCTTATCTATAAGAAAAGAGGTATTTATAATTTATGGACTATTTTTTTTAGGTTCATTATTTATGGTAAGTGCGTTTAATAAGCTTACGTTGCATCTTGAGATTAATAAATTTCATTTTTCTTTTTTAGATTCTTTTTTTAAATACACAACTTTTCTAGGAGATGGAGTAATGTTTGGAGTACTAACATTAATCTTTCTTTTTGTAAAAAGAAAAATGGCTTTAGTTTTTGCAATTAGTGGAATTTTAACGTTACTCATAACTTATATTTTCAAAAAAATAATTTTTAGCGGCATGCCAAGGCCGGCCGCAGCTCTTGGAGAAGAAAGTTTGCATTTAGTAGAAGGAGTAAAAATGGCATTTTGGAATACATTTCCATCGGGACATACGATAACGGCATTTGCAATTTTTACAATTTTGTGTTTGTATTTTAAAAAGTGTGTTTCTCAATATTTATGGATTGGATTGGCTCTTATTGCAGGAATTTCTAGAGTATATCTTTCGCAACATTTTTGGGGAGATATTTTTGTAGGATCAATTTTAGGAATTTTAATTGCTTTTATAAGTGTAAACTTGGTGTTTCCTAAAGGAAAGAGTTTTAGCTAATGAAATTATCATATACTCAAATTTCATTCCTTATTATAGGTATAAGTGCTTTATTACGATTGTTTTTAGCAGGAAGTCTAGAATTTGGTAATGATGAAGTGTATTATTGGTTGTACGCAAAATATCCTGCCATAAGTCATTTTGATCATCCTCCAATTGTTGGTTTTTTTATTCAGTTTTTTACTGGGAATTTATATTTCGATACTGAATTGGCTATTCGTATGGCAGCAATTATTCCTACAAGTATTTCAATGTACTTAATTTTTTTAATTGCAAATTATCTTAAAAATGAAAAAACAGGACTAGTAGCAGTTTTACTTTACAATATTCATATTTATGGATTCATTATTGCCGGAACTTTTATTTTGCCTGATGCTCCATTGGTATTATTCTGGTTGTTGAGTTTCTATTATTTTATCCAAGTAATTCCAGAAGTTCCACAAAAGAGTCTATACACAAAGTTATTGTTAGCGTTTCTATTTGCAGGATTGGCGGTATATTCAAAGTATCAAGCTATTTATTTGTTATTCGGAATCGTATTATTTGTGGTTTTATGGAATAGAGAATGGCTAAAGAAACTATTATTTTATATAGGTTTCATATTTCCTTTATTAGCAATTGCGCTTATTTTTTATTGGAATTATCAGAATGATTTTATTAGCTATAAATTTCATGGAAATAGAGTATCATTTCTTAGTTTTCATTTTAATAAGAATTCTTTTTTAAGAGAAGTTTTAGGACAGTTTTTGTATAATAATCCATACATAGTTGTTATGATTGTTCTGATGTTTATTGCTTTTAGAAAGAAAAAGTTTCTATTGGATAAAAAACGAGTGTTCTTTTTTATTTGTTGTAGTATTCCATTAATTACAACTACTATTTATTTATCGATCTCTAGAGATACTTTACCGCATTGGTCAGGAATTTCGTACCTAACATTATTACCATTATTAGCAGTTTTTCTTTCAGAAAGCAAACGAATTATGAAAGGACTATCTATTGGAGTTATTAGTTTTTGGACGTTATTATTACTAGCAGTTTTAGTAATTAATAAAGGTGTATTTTTGCCTGAAAACTATTCAAGTGAAAAAGAAAAATTAGGAAGAAAAGATGCTTTAATGGATATGTATGGTTGGAAACAGGCGTCAGAAAAATTGACTAAAGCTTTTATAGAAAATGATCTTTTAAATACACCAATTATTTCCAATCGTTGGTATCCTGCTGCACATATTGATTATTATATTGCTAGACCCAATCAGATGAATGTATATGGAGTAGGGGAATTAAATGATATTCATAAATATTATTGGATTAACAATGAAAAGCCATCGTTAAAAGATACTGTGTTGTATATAACAGATAGTAGAAATTATCAATCTCCAGAGTTATTATTTGGAAAAGAATATCCTATTATTTCTAAAATAACAACAGTACCAATTACACGTAACGGAATCATTGTGAAATATGTATTCTTATATAAACTGTCTAAGGTTTAGATTTAGCGTGATAGTTTTCACAATAATACACCCAGAATTTTCTAACTTTTTTGCCATTTATTGAAATAATGATAGGAGATAACTCTGTGCATTTTTCAAAGTAGGTTTGCATTTCAGGGAGTATACTACCATTCTTATTTTCGTTTTTAAAACGCTTATCAGAATCTATAAAGAATGCAGATTTTCCATTTAAGACTTCTAAATCGTCATTTAAATAATCGAAATGTAAAGCAGGCAACCCTATAATGTTTTGAGCATATACTTTTTCATCCATAAAAAAGTTTAATGCAGCAGATGTTTTATAGTTATCGTTAGAAAAAACAAAAGAATTAGGATGCTCTTTTTGAAGTTCTTCAATTTCCGTAGCTAATTCTTTCCATCCAACCCAAGTATCGTCACTTTTAATAGGAACCACATAAAATATAACTTGTATACTTACTAACAAATGAATTATGATTGAAGTTATGATTTGATAACGAACTAGTTTTTTTGAAATAAAATAACTAGCCAATATAATTCCAGTGATGTAAGAAGGCATCATCCAATTTAATTTTACCCAATAAATAGGAGTTAATAAGAAGAAGCCCAAAAAAGTTGGAATAAAAAAGGCAAGTAAAAACAATGTTTTACTTTTTGGTAATTTGAATTTAATAACAAATCGCTTTACGTATTTGAATGTAAATACAATGAATACCCAAAATAAAATTGGAAGCAACAATAATGATTGGTGTCCTAAGGCACCAAAGAAATACTTTGGATTGAATTTAAATTTAGAAATGCTACCAGTTCTTCCTGATGATTGAAATAAGAAAGAAGCAAATTCATTTTGATAATTCCAATACCAAACAGGAATAGTTATAAGAACAGAAATAACTAGTGATAGATAAAACCATGGTGAACGCAGTAATTTTCTATATTGATTTGAAAATAATACAAAAGCGATCAATCCTATTTGTAGCAATAAACCTGTATACTTACTGTCAAAAGCTAATCCCATAGTGATTCCTGCATATATCCAATAACTATTTTTTCTTTCAAAAATAGCTCTGTACAGAAAAAGTACATTTAATGTCCAGAATAACAATAAAGGTACATCTGGGGTAGAGTTAAATGATAAAATAGATATGAAAAAAGTAGATGTTATTAACAGAATAGCACTGTTTAATCTTTTTGCAGATAAAAAACATGCAGCTAATTTGTAAAAACTTAATAAGGTTAGCGATGTAATTACAAAATCAGCAAGTTTTATAACAAAAACAGTTTTCCCAAAAACTAGTGTAAATATGCGTAATAGATAGCCAATCATTCCTGGGTGATCGAAATAACACCAAGAAAAATTTTCGCCATAGAAATGATAATAAGCATCTTGAGGCATGAGTCCCATAAATGGGAGAAGTATAAAGCGAAAAGCTTGAAATGCAAAAACAATACTTAAAGCAGGATACTTATTTATGAGTTCTGATATTTTATTCATCTAGCAAGTCTGGTCTTATTTCTTTGGTGCGCTCATAAGCTTTTTCAGAACGCCATTCTTCAATTTTAGGAAAGTTTCCAGAAAGTAACACTTCAGGAACCTTCATTCCTTCATATTCTGAAGGTCTTGTATATACTGGAGGCGATAATAAATTATCTTGAAAAGAATCGGTTAGAGCAGAAGTTTCATCTCCTAACACTCCAGGGATTAATCGAATTACAGCATCGCATAATACAGCAGCAGCCAATTCTCCACCTGTTAAAACATAATCGCCAATAGAAATTTCTTTGGTAATATATTTATCGCGTACACGTTGATCTACACCTTTGTAATGTCCAGTAAGAATGATGATGTTTTCTTTGAGTGATAAAGTATTTGCAGTTGCTTGATTTAATGTAGGAGCATCTGGCGTCATATAAATAATTTCATCATAAGTACGTTGTGCTAATAAACCTTCTATACATTTTGCAATCGGTTCAATCATCAATACCATACCAGCGCCACCACCAAATTGGTAATCATCTATTTGGCGATAATTCCCGTGTCCGAACTCTCTTAAGTTATGAAAATGTACTTCAGCCAATCCTTTTTCTATAGCTCTTTTCATCATAGAGTTTTCAAAAGGACTTTTAATTAAATCAGGTTCTACTGTAATAATATCTACTCGCATGTCGCAAATGTAGGATTTTTAAATAATTATTTTAACATTGTAATAAAATTCTACTTTTGTAGAAAGTAAATTGTATATGAGAGAGATAATAAGTGATTTTGTTGAGAAGTTGAGCTTTTATAAAAATAAATTGTACAGATATACCGTAATAAGATACTTAATTAAAATTTTAGAGTTTATACTATTTTGGATGTTCGGTTATTTTATTCTGAATGTTCTTTTTGGGGTTTATATTTTGGTTTTAAAACTGTTTATATAATAAACTATTTAGAAAAATGGCAAATGGATTTTTTATATTAAAAGATAGAAGTTGTTTTACAACAAGATGGACTGGTTATGATGAAATAATCAGAATTGCGATCAGAGAATTATATGAATTAGACAATGGTAAAGACTTAGCAGATTGGTTAGCTACAATTGTTCCAAAGGAATTTAAACCTAATGGAGGAAATCAATGGGGAACAGGATTTGTAAATCCTGATACTAATGAAGTATTTATAGGTAAAGAACTTGATTTGAGAAGTCTTACAGAAGTCAATCAAAATTTATTTTGGAAAGCTCTTTTTATTGGATATGAAAAATTAAAATTAGAAAAAGAAAAGTATTCATATTTAACTCCAGAGCGTTTAAAACAACTTTTAGAAAGGTCTGAATTAGCTAACAATAATGATAATCCATTAGAACATTCAGATTGGAATGTTTTGGCTGAAGAAGAATATGAAAAATTAGGACCTGGTTGGGATTGAAATTAAAAACCACGTCATTCCGATGGAGCGGTAGCGACTGAGGTAATCTATTTATCTAAAAACAGATTGCTTCTTTCGTACCTTCGAGTTCCTTCAGGTATCTCAATCGCAATGACGTGAATAATAGAATAATATTTTAAAATAGAAGATCCTTCGTTTTTCCCTTCGAGTCCTTCAACTCAGTTCAGGAATCTCTCAAGGAAGATTCAGGATGACATCTTAGAAATTTTGTATTTGAGTCTTTATTCTTACTTTTTTTGTCATTCTGAGCGATAGCGAAGAATCTATTACTTAGATAAAAAGAAATCGAATAAAAGCCACGTCATTCCGATGGAGCGGTAGCGACTGAAGGAATCTATTCATCTAAAAACGGATTGCTTCTTTCGTACCTTCGAGTTCCTTCAGGTATCTCAATCGCAATGACGCAAAAAAAAAAAAATATTTGTTAAGTATATAGATCCTTCGTTTTTCCTTTCGAGTCCTTCAACTCAGTTCAGGAACCTCTCAAGGAAGATTCAGGATGACATCTTTGCTCTTATTTAATGATATCCTTTTACGTCTCCCATACTTAAATAACGATCTTTACCAAACATATGGTTGGTAGGGAGTAACGTACCACTTTCTGTAGTAATCCAATCTTGCCATGTTGATGGAACACCGTCCATTTTCATACTAGGTACATACATTTTGTAACTCTTAGGAATATAATTTTCATCTAAAATCCATAAATAGGAATCACCAGGAGTTGTTCCTCCAGTAGTATATTTTACTAATAAAGCATCTTTACCATCTACTTTTTGTACAGATCTTAAAATTCCTCTTTCAAAAAGTTTATGAGGAGCTACTAGCCAAAAGCTATCGTTATTAAAATAGTCTTCAGCTTTTTTAATAATTGCTTTATCTTTAGCGTCTGAAAGTTTATCATTAAAATAAATCGTACTTTTTTCTAATGCATTTGGGTGCAACACTACTTTAGTTGTATCCCAAGAAACTTCAGCGATATGATCTTTCTTATTCCATTTGTATGAACGACGTCTGCCAAAACTCCATTCTAAATGATTCGTTTTTTTATACGCTTCGTGTTTAATTGCTTTTAGAATTTTGTTAGCCAGTGCATCTGCAGTTGGTGTTGAAGTTTTTACATCGCCCATATCTATTTCTAAACCAAATAATGGCACTTTATGATATGTTGGTAATTTAATACCAGCTTTTGTTTCTTTCCATTGTTCCCAAGTAGCACTTACGCCGCCAATAGGAATAATACTAGTCCACATTTTAAAAGCAGTAGGAAAACCAGTATCATCTAAAATCCATAAATAAGAATCACCAGGAGTAGAACCACCAGAAGCATAAGTAACTAACAAAGCATCTTTATCGTTGTGTTTAACCAACCTTCTTTCTACACCATCATCAAAAACCTTAAAAGGAGCTACCAGCCAAAAACTATCGTTATTAAATAGTAAAGTCGCTTTTTCAATTAGTTTATTAGGAGTTTCATTTTTAGGATTATCAATAATCTCACTTTTTTCAGGAGCTTTTGTATTTAGAATTACTTTATTTTTCTTCCAAGAAACTTCAACTTTGCCTTCTTGTTTATACCATTTATAGAAATTCTGGTATCTAAAAGACCATTCTAAAAGTTCTGTATTATCATAAGCTTCTTTGTGTATAGCTCCCATCATTTTAATAGCAAGAGCTTCAGCTTTCTCTCCTTTTTCACCTTTAGGTAAAGGTTCATTGTTTTTGAAATAGAAAATAACAGCAACTGTAATTAATGCTAATAATATGATACCTAAAACTTTGAAAAATTTCTTCATTAGTGGAATTTTAAGGGGCAAAGGTATCAATTTTGAAGTTATACCATTTACAAATTGAAATTACTTATCGGTGTTTTTCATAATAAGTAGTAATGTGCTTAGGAGTTGTAATACCATCAATTAAATTTTCATCTGGAACAGGTTCTAAAGCAATTTGTTTTACTGGAATAACTCCTGCCCAAATAGGTAAATTGATATCATCAGGTTCGTCATTTACACCTTCGGCTCTTACTTTTGCTGAAGCATGGTCAATATCAATTTGTAATATTAAAGTTCTATTCAATTCTTCTTGTATCATAGTTCGTAACGTTTCCCATCTGTTAGGAACCATTTGATTAATTGTTTTCTCTAAAATCACTGTTTTTCGTTCATCATCAATTACTTTTTTAACGCTTCCAAATAAAGTAACCGATCTGTAATTAACAGAGTGATGCAAGCCGGAACGTGCTAAAACTAGTCCGTCTAAATGTGTTATGTTTATAGAAGTTTTACCACTTTCTAAGATAGAGAGCATCATTCTATTACCTGTAGAACCATGTAAATACAAACTATTTTCTTCCCTTGTATATGCCATAGGAATAGAAATAGGATAACCGTCGTAAATGTAACCTACATGAGCTAGAAACCCAGCATCTATGATATTAAAAATAGTTTCTTCATCATAAATAGCTCTATTTTGACCTCTTTTTACTCGATTTAATTTAGACTTTTCAAATGGATTCATAATTCATTATAATTTTTTTGATAACACATAGTTTTCATAGTCCTTACCATTTACAAGGAAATTGAGCATTCCTATATCTAAAAAATCATTTTTTCTATAGAAGTTAATAGCTCTATGATTTTTAACATATACAGATAACCATATATGATCGTGACTTAATTCTTTAGCACTTTGAATTACATTTTCTAATAACAACTTCCCTAATTTCATAGGAATAAATTCGTTTAAGACATAAATACGTTCTAATCGACAATTTTTACCAGAAGGAGAAGTTTCAAAGTCTTCATTTAAAATAAGTTTGGTATACCCTACAGGAAGCTCGTCTACATATAAAATATGATAAAGAATATTCGGGGTTTGTAGACTTTCCTTTATTTTATTTATTGAAAAAGCTTTGTTGTTATAGATAAATAAATCTTCTTTATTTTCAATATACATACCATGAGATTCGGTATAAGTAACTCTACCTAACATAGCTAAAACTTCTGTACTTTCTACACCTACTTTTTTAATATCAATATGTTGTTTCATTGTTGGCGAAATAACTGTTGGTTGCATTTTTTTATTGTATTTGTGAATTTATAACATACTCCATATAATGAGCCGTTTTATCAATAATTTCTTGACCGTGTAATTGTTTAATAATATGGAAAGACAAATCTATTCCAGCAGAAATTCCACCAGAAGTGAATGTTTTTTCATTCGATTGCACAAATCGTTTTTCTTTTACTGGAATTCCAGAAGGAGCTAATTCCTTTAAATTGTCATAGACTTGATGATGTGTACAGTAAGGATTATTGTCTAACACGCCAATTTTAGCTAAAAATCTAGCTCCAGAACAAATACTAGCTGTAATTTCAGTTTGTTTATGCGTGTTTGCAATCCATTTAATTATTGTCTCATCTTTAATTGCTTGATTGGTTCCATCTCCACCAGCTAGAATCAGAATATCTATTTTAGGGCAGTTGTCAAAGTCAAACTTAGGATTAACAGATAAACCATTTACAGCTTTTATGGGAGCTGTAGTTTTTGCGACTGTAAAAACATCAAATAATTCATAATTATTAAGCTCTGATGTTACTGAAAATACTTCAAAAGGTCCTGCAAAGTCTAATACTTCTGCATTGTCGAAAATGAATATACCTACTGTTTTTTTCATGGTTTGTTCTGAATTATAAATAACGTTCTTGTATAATTTCTTGATGCCAAATATCATGTCCAGGAATTACAAACGCAGCTGCTCTTGCAGACATGGCACCGCCATTTGAATTTCCTATAAACTCTAAATCTTCTTTACTAAAAGAGTTTAGTAATTGTATAGAGTTTTTTCGGTTGAACTCAAATTCACTCAAAAGTGCTGTTAAGCTTTTATGAGTTGCGTTAGAAGGAGCTACATATATATTTTGATCAAACCCAGTTAAAGGAGTTGAGTCTCTTCTTGCAATTCTAAAACAACGATACATAAATATACGTTCAGTATCAATTAAGTGTTGTAATATTTCTTTACTATTCCATTTTTCAGGTTGATATCTATAGTGTAGTTTTTCTTCAGGAATGGTATTAAAAAAATGGATTGTATTTTTTAAGCCTTCAGTAAAACTTTCTAGTAACGTACTATTATCAGATAATTTATCAATATATCGAGCATAGTAAGCATCAAACTCGTTAGGTGTAATATCAAGCTTTATCATAATGATAATATTGTTTTCTTTTCAAAAATAGTATTTTTATGGTCTATTAATGGTGTCCAGAATTAATATAATTAGTAGTCCAGTATGTTCCCGTATAAAACTTCTTTTAAGTTAGATAGACAATCGTCACAAGCATTGTATATTCAGTTATCGAATCAATTTATTCAATTTATAAAAGATCAAAAACTACCCACTAAAACGAAGCTTCCTGGCACAAGAACCTTAGCTGAGTTATTAGATGTTCATAGAAAAACGATCGTAGCATGTTACGAAGAGTTAACATTGCAAGGTTGGGTAGAAAGTATTCCTAAAAAGGGAACTTTTGTGCATAGTAAATTACCAGAGTTAAATCCGGAAGATTATTCAGAAGCAGTTATAGCAATTCATGAAAAAGAAGGTTTTTATTTTTATAAAAGTAAAGCCTTACAACGAAAAAATGCTGTACAAAAAGAAGGTGTTATGTATTTAAATGATGGAATTTCTGATACCCGATTAACACCTATTGAAGAAATAGGAAGAACATACAGAAGACTCGCTAGTAAAACGAGTATTCATTCACATTTATCGTATGGATCTACGTATGGAAATGAACAGCTACGAACGGTATTAACGAATTATTTGAATACCACAAGAGGATTGCATATTACAAAAAAACAATTATTAATAACAAGAGGAAGTCAGAATGGAATTTTTTTAGCATCTCAATTACTTCTAAAACAAGGAGATGTTATAGTTGTTGGCGAAACAAATTATATAGCTGCAGATGAAACTTTTTTATATACAGATGCACAAATAGAGCGGGTAGGAGTAGATGCAGATGGTTTAGTTATTACAGAAATAGAAAAATTATGTAAAAGAAAGAATATACGAGCAGTATATGTTACTTCACATCATCATCATCCGACTACAGTAACATTATCTGCAGAAAGACGTATTCATTTATTAAATTTAGCAAAAGAGTACGGTTTTGCTATTATTGAAGATGATTATGATTATGATTTTAATTATAATCACGCACCAATTTTACCATTAGCAAGTCATGATACGAATGGAAATGTAATTTATATAGGTTCTATTTGTAAAACGGTTGCTCCTGTTTTTAGAATAGGATATTTAATCGCAAGTCCATCGTTTATAGAAGAAGCTGCAAAACTAAGAAGGATTGTAGATCGACAAGGAGATGCTTTACTGGAATTAGCTTTTGCTGATTTTATTAATACTGGAGCATTGGATAGCCATATTAGAAAAGTATTGAAAGTGTATAAAGCAAGAAGAGATTTGTTTTGTAATTTTTTGCAAGAAGAGTTAGATGACTTCTTTTCGTTTGAAGTTCCAAAAGGAGGGATGGCTGTTTGGTTACATTTAAAGAAATCGTATTCTTGGAAAGAAGTTGCAGTTGTAGCTCGTAAACAAAGCGTGGAAATAGGTGATTTTACACGTTATGATAGTATGCAAACTGGGCATAATTGTATTCGTGTTGGTTTTGCTAGTTATACCGAAGAGGAGATTTATGAATTGGTAAAGAGATTGAAAAGAGCGATGTGGGAATTGAAAAATAAAAATTAAATAAAAGTATTGAATATCCGTATTGACTCATAAGTACATTTTAGTGCCATTCCGAATTTACCTGTGCTGAACATGTTTTAATATTTCGGAATCTCATCATGCTATTAAACAATAGTATAAGATGTGAACCTGAAACAAATTCAGGTTGACGTTTGTTGCTTATTATGGATTATGAATGTTTTACAAAGTCTTTTTGAACTTATCATATAAATTGAAAAACTCTTCTAAAGATTTTTCTTCATCATAATTAAAATGTTCTAAAATCATATTTTTCCATCCAAGAGTTGATTCTGAATATTTATAATAGTTAGCAACCCAATCATCAAAACCTTTCAAAATATAAGCTTCATCAACATTGTATGTCTCAAAAGCATAGTAAATACCATGTATAAAACTATTAAGAGCTGATATTTTCTTTTCGCCAATATACATTGGAGTTCTTAATCTAAAGTTTTCAAGTTCTAATAAGTCAGCAATTTTTACTGAGTTCATATATTATTATTTATAATGGATTATTTAAGAAAGATAATAATTCCGATAAAATAAAAACTCAAGTACTTTATTATAAATGAAGAAAGTTTAATTTATAGATAAATCATATTCATTTAAATTAGAACACGTTATGAATTAGAGAAAATTCGCCTAAACTTTTTAGGTAACTCTTTTGTAAAAGTGACTTTCTCTTGTGTAAAAGGATGCACAAAAGTTAATGATGATGCGTGTAAATACAATCCATTTCCATAAGAAACCAAACCTTCAATATAATATTCTTTATCTCCCAAAATAGGATTCCCAATAGCGTGTAAGTGTTTTCTGAGTTGGTGTCTTCTTCCTGTTTTTGGATGCAATTCAACCAGATTTAAAGCACCATATTTTTCTGAAGGAATTGTTTGTAGAACTGTATAACGAGATTCGGAAGGTTTATCATCAACTGGAAAAGTAATTATTCCAGAATTCTCCATGTTTCCAATGGTAACCGCGTGATATGTTTTCTGAATCGTTTTTTTCTCGAATAATTTTGAAAGCGTTACTAAAGCAGCATTCGTTTTTCCTATTAATAGAAGTCCACTTGTAGGATAATCTAAACGATGAACGGGCTTTGGAGGTACTGTATCTTTCTGAGTGCTCTTTTGTAAATTTTGAGGAAGTGCGTTGTAAATTGTGGCAAAAGAATTCCCACTAACTAAAATTCCAGCAGGTTTTACAATAATTGCTAAAAAATCATCCTCATATAAAACTTCTAAAGGAAAAATAAATTGTTTTTTAGAAGTGTTTTCTTCTGGTTGATAGAGCTCTATGAACTCGCCACCATGAATAAAAAGTGCAGTAGTAGCTTTATGACCATTTACATGTACCAAATCTTTTTTAATGGCTTTTTTAATGCCAGATTTTGTAGGAATACTACTAAAAATTCCAACAATATATTCTTGTAAACGAATAGGAGTTTCTTGTTTAGGAACTTTATGACTTTCGAGTAAAACCAAAGGTTGATTATTTAGCAAATAATTGATTCATGTCTTTAAAAGCCTTAAATTCTAGAGCATTGTTTTCTGGATCGTTAAAGAACATAGTAGCTTGTTCGCCAACTTTACCTTTAAAACGAATAGTAGGCTCGATGATAAAATTTGTACCTAGACTTTTTAACCTTTCTGATAATGTCGTCCAATCATCCCATGACAAAACAACTCCAAAATGAGGTACAGGAACATCATGACCGTCTACTGGATTTGTAATTCCTTTACCAGGAACAAAAACTTCTTTTTGGTGAATCACTAATTGATGTCCAAAGAAATTGAAATCTACCCAATGTGTATCGCTTCTTCCTTCTTCACATTGTAAAATATCTCTATAAAAAATTCTGCATTTTTCTAAATCTAGAACAGGAATGGCTAAGTGAAACGGTTGTACAGTCATGATTTATAAATTATTGGTAAATGTTCTCAAGTATGAGGTTATTTTTCAGGTTTCAATATACTTCAAATAAACGAAAAACGGTTTCAATTATAGCTGAAACCGTTACTATTTATAATATGTTTTGTTACATTATTTATTATTTCCAGTAATTATTAGCCTGTGCTATTGTAGCAAATTCTGTTGCTACAGTTTGACCTATAGCGATTAGCATAGCAGCATCATTGGCATAAGTTGGACGCATTCTTTCTCTAGCTTTAGCATCAGGTTGTGTAATTTTAATAATTAATCGAGCCATTTTTACAGCTAAAGCTCTTCCTTCTTCAGGAGTTTTGGTAATTAATGTATTTCCTGGAATTAATTGTGTTTTTTCAGACATAATGATTTTGTTTAATTATAAACAAAGCTATTAATGGTCTAAAAGAGAAACAGTAACATTTGTTACTATAATATTTTTATTCTTCGTCCGTCTTGTTTAACTATTTGTTTTGCATTCAATTTTTGCATTAAACGAGAAATAACTTCTCTGGAAGTTCCTAAATTATTAGCAATATCTTGATGAGAAATTTGTAAAGTTGATGAGCTCTCAATTTTTGATTTTGTGTTCAAGTACTCAATCAGCCGATCTTCTAGGTTATAACAAATTATTTGTTTTGTTGTACTTAATAAATCGCTATAATGTTTTTTGTAGTTATTTAGTACAATGGCATTTAAAGAAGGAAACTTTTTAATCCATAATTTTACTCGATCTATGGGTAATAGTAATAATTCACTTTCTAATTCTGCAATAGCTGAGAATTCGGCTTGCTTTTCATTATTAATATGGGCAAAACTATAAATACAGGATTCTCCAGGTTCTATAAAATATAGTAGAAAGTCAATTGTATCTTCGCTGCAAAATACTTTAATACATCCTTTACGAAGTATAGGGAGATATTTTATGAAATCTCCTTGCTTGACAATATATTCATTGGCTTTAAAGACTTTCTGTAAAGCATATTTTTCTATTTCATAAAGTAATTCTTTTGAGAAATCTGGATAACATTGTGAAAGAAAATCTGTTTTCATTATTTAATAAAACCTAAAGGAATGCTATAAACGAAAATAAGAAACTTTATGTTTCTTTTGTTAATTATAACATTAAAGCTTCTCGGTTAGATTAAACCATTATAAAAATATATTTTCTTAGAAAGAGTGATTTTCCTGTTTTTGATTGGGCATTGTAGAAAAATCTAAAAAGTTTTGTAACTTAAGATCAGATAAGTAGCGTGTTAAGGCTATTTTATTTATATACTGTTATATCCCCAATAAAATTCTAAAAAGTTAACGAAAGCATATCATAGCTTTTCAATAAAGCATGTATTGACCTACAAAATTAATTATTCTTAAGTATGTAGTCTAATATGTGTTCTTACAAATTAACCTTTACATAAAAATACATTACCATGTTAACAAAAAGAATTTCCCCGTTTGTAAGTGATCTTTCACTACAAAATTTAGCAACTACACGTTTTCCAGAATTATCACTATCATCAGATAGTTTACCAGCTGGAATGCAACGAATTATTATTGGTCCTAATCAATTATTAACGCCACATTTTCATCCAGATACAAATGAAACTACTATTTGTTTAAGAGGGGCTGGTATTGTAGGAATTGTTGAACCAGATACGAATTGTAACAATCCAATAGGCTCTAAACTTGTAGAATCTTGTTTAGTAGCGAATGATGTTGTTTTTTTACCTCAAGGTTATCCTCATTATTTTAAAAATACAAGTTCTATACATGAGATGGAGTTATTGCTAACATTTGAAAATTTCAATTTTAATGTGATAACTGTAGCTGATATTATAAAACAACTACCAAATACAGTTACAAAAGCAGTAAATGAAAGTGTACCTAATGCTGGTCATGCACCGATTATTAATTATTAATTATTATTCAAAAAAATATACCAAAGTAGGAGTAAGTAGTTAATAAAACTTTAAATAACACTCATTCTTATTTTAACTACGCTTAGGACCATTTTAAGGTAGAGCTGTTCTATTAAAAACTATTTTGGTGTAAGTAAATCCAATACAGATTTTATTGTGATCAAATTTTGGATTAACGATAATATTATTAAAAACTAAAAAATAGTGTAACTACAATTTAACTCACACATCAATGGAAATAGAAACTCCCCAAAATCTAAAAACAAGATTACCATTTAGTAATGGTTTAACGAAAGAAGAAATAATAGCGTTTGAAGATGCCTTTAAAAACTGTAAAGAAAGGCCAGTGTTTTACGTACCTTCAACAACAGAATCTTACGATGAATTGCGTCAAGTATTTAATAGGCGGTTCGATTTTATGCCTTCTTTAATAATTCAACCACGTACCACAGAAAATGTTGCTATAGCTATTGCTTATGCGACGGAACAAAATATTCCTATTACCGTAAAATCTGGAGGACACGATCATGAAGGAGAATGTGTTGCAACAGGAAAAGTATTGATTGATTTTGGAAAAATGAATGAAACCAATGCTTCTTTGCCAGATTTTAAGAAAGGAAAAAAGTCTATGAAACAGATTTCCATCCAACCAGGTTCACGATTTAGAAGTATAAAAGAAGTATTAGATGATAAAGGTTTAGGAATACCACACGGAACTTGCCAGAGTGTTGCCATTGCAGGGTACACAATGGGAGGTGGCTGGGGACCATGGACTAGAAAATATGGAATGGGATGCGAACGTTTAAAAGGAGCAACCATTGTGCTAGGAGATGGAACCATAAAATATTTAGGAACAAGTGCCTTTTATAATAAAGATAAAGCGAATAAAGAAAACACTGAGGGATATGATAGCAAATTGTTGTGGGCAATTAGAGGAGGTGGAGGTTTAAGTTATGGTATTGTAACTGAGTTTTTCTTTGAGCCTTTTGAGTTGCCAAACATAGCATTTAGCTTTCATATTTCGAATGATATGCTTCCTGTTTTTGATAAAATAAAAGCACATATTGTTATTAAAGCTTGGGAAGAAATTATTAAACCAGAAAGAAATCCGAATTTAATAGGAACTAATTTAAAAGTATTAGCTAAACCAGTTAAAAGTGAACTTGATATATCTGAAGAAGCGATATTAGAATGGACTTTAAATGGGCATTTTGGAGGTAATCGTACAGAGCTAAAAGAAATGATGCTTTCTTGGGGAAAGTATGTTGTTGAGATGATTGAAAAAGATCCTGTTTTCTCCAAAAGAGAAAAACAAAAGATGATAAATGATGTAGAAGAAGGGCTTAAAAAGAAATTTGATGAAGCTGTTAATAGTACTTACATTCAATCGTATGTAAAAGGAGTAACTAATGGTGGATACCCATTTACCTTTGAAAATTGGGATCGATATTCTGTAACAGCAAAAGAACATGGGTTGACTTTAGAAACCGATTGTCCTGCACCGCATAAAATAACATCAAGAATGCCAACCGAAAATTGGGAGGATGAAGATATGAGTAGGAAACAATTAGTTTGTTCTTTACAATCTACACTGTTATATGATTTGAAAGAGAGTAATATTTCTTCTTATATAACGCTGGGAGCAATAAATGGAGACTTTTATGCTACAAAGGAAGCTAAAGAATTGTCTGCATTAAGTTGTGCTTTTCCTTATCAAACAAGACCTTTTACAATTCAGTATCAAACATGGTGGGATATGCCAACAGAAAATGAAGAAAAGCTTTGTACTATGGATACACATACAACTGAAAAAATTGTACCAACTCGATTTCATGTAAATAGGGCTTTAGATTGGATGGAAGAATGTCGCGATTTTAAAATTAATGAAACCGACGGATCTTTTATTAGTTTTAAAGATAGTTCGATACCTACTAAAAATTATTTTGTGCACAATTATGAAGAGCTAATGAAGATAAAGCTAAAATATAGTGAGGATAGTAAGAACTTATTTCAATCTAGAAAAACAATTATCTAAATCTTAATAGTAAGATCAAGTAATAGATTAAATAAAAAACGAAGCTCAATAAGAACTTCGTTTTTGCTTTTTATATTATGTTTTATTCATTTCTAAATCCTTTTGGACGTTTAGAACGAATAGGAGCTTTAGGTTCAGGTTTCATTTTAAACTCTTTCGTTTTTAATAAACGTAAACCTTCTTCTACAGCTTTTTCTAATTGTGGATCTTTTCCTTGTAATACATTTTTAGGATCTTGAATAACTTCAATGTCTGGAGCAACACCTTCACCTTCTACAGCCCATTCACCATTAATATCAAAGAATCCACCACGAGGAGCAACCATGCGTCCACCATCAATAAAACGAGGTGTATCCCAAGTTCCAACTAAACCTCCCCAAGTTCTGGTTCCAACTAAAGGTCCTAAATTTTTAAACTTGAACATATATGGTAAAAGATCTCCACCAGAACCAGATCGTTCATTAATCAGCATTACTTTTGGACCCCAAATACCTGCCATTGGAGTTGTCCAAGGACGTCTATCATTCGCTTTACTATTAAAGTATCCCATTACTTCCCTAGACATAATATCAATCATATAATCTGCAGCAGAACCACCACCGTTATTACGCTCGTCTATAATAGCTCCTTTTTTGTCTTGTTGAGAGAAATAATAACGATTGAAAGAATTGAATCCTTGTCCAGATGTATTAGGAACATATACATATGCCAATTTGCCATTAGACAATTTATCTACTTTTCTTCTGTTTCCTTCCACCCAATCTACAGTTCTTAAAGCTCTTTCACTTGGTATAGGTTGAACTAAAATAGTTTTGGCATCTTTTGTTGAAGGTTTGTCATTTACTTTAATATAAATTTCTCTTCCAGCAGTTTGTTCCAACAATTGATATACGTTTTCGTCTGCTGTTAATGGAACACCATTCACTTCTAATAAATAATCACCTTCGTTTACATCTATGCCAGGTAAGCCTAAAGGAGCTTTAATATTCGGATTCCAACGTTCTCCTTTATATATTTTTTTGAAACGATATTTTCCGTTGTCGATTTCAAAATCAGCACCTAAAAGTCCTACAGGAACAAATTTAATTCTAGGATTATCACCACCAGATACATACGAGTGTCCAACAGCAACTTCACCACTCATAATATCTACTACGTAATTTAAATCAGTTCTGTGTCTTACATCGTTTATCCATGGAGAATACCATTCGTACACTTCTTTCCAAGGAGCTCCATGTACATTGTCTACATATAAGAAATCACGCATAAAACGCCATCCTTCTTTAAAGATTTGATGTGCTTCAGCTTTTGGATCTACTTTTAATTTAATATCTATTTTTAATTTTCCTTTAGGTCCTTTTGGAGGAGTTTTAGTACCAACCAAACTCCAGCCTCCACCTTTATAAAGTAAAATAGAATTACGATCTTCAGATACTACGGCACCAAATACACCTTTGGCAAAATCTGTTGCTTTTTGTTTGGTAACATCGTATGAAAGTAATTTCAGTCCTCTTGCATTAGGGACAGCTTCAAATACAAACACTTTATTTTTAGGAGCTTTTAATAAACCAGTATAGTTTCGAGGCGGTAACTTTAAAGCAATTGCTCTGTCGAAAATACCTTTAGCATCAATAACTACTTTTATATCAGTAGCTTTTTTCTTAGTATCCTTTTTGTCTTTTTTATCTGACTTTTTACCTTTTTTATTTTTGGAACCTGCAGCTTCTTCTTTTGTTATTTCCTCTTCGTCAGTTTTTGGTAGGTTAGGAGCTTTTCCTTTAGAGTTTAATACAATTGCGTACAAACTTCTTGTTATATTAGGATCGTAAGAACTCATATCTAACCAACCAGATTGAAGTCCATAATTAGTACTAGCTAATGTATAAATATATTTTCCAGAAGCATCCCAAACAGGACTGATTGCATCTGCAATAGGATCTGTTATTTGAACTGTTTTTTTAGTGCTGATTTGATATGCAAAAATAGATTTGAAATGACTCCTATTTTGTTTTGCATAAGCAATCCAATCACTATCTGGAGACCATTTTGGGTTCATACTTCTGTTAGGATGCGCATAACTATCAGTTGCTATTTTCTCTGCTTTTTTTGTTTTTAAATTCAGCACCCAAATATTGAAATCGGTATCAGTATAAGAAATATATTCACCGTTTGGAGACCAATCAGGTCTGAAATAAAAAGTAGGATTTGGTATAGCAATAAATGTTTGATCTGAACCATCTTGTTTAGCAATCACAAGTTCGTATTCTCCGTTTTTATCTGAAAACCATGCTATTTTATCACCTTTAGGAGACCATACTGGAGCGCGATCTGCTACACCAGGAGAATTGGTAATATTTCTCCAAGTCCCATTTTCTTTAGGTACTGTAAAAATTTCTCCTCTAGATTCGAAAATAGCTCTTTTACCTTTAGGAGATACATTAGGATTGGATAGATTTCTGGCAGAAATATCAATCCATCTAGGCCTTGAATAATTCAAATCTCCTTCAACAGTAATAGGAATTTGTGTAGTTTTTCCTGTGTTAGGATTTAAGAAGTGAATAAACCCTCCTTGCTCATATACAATTCCATTTTTATTCGCATCTAAACTTTTTACATCAAACTTCTTATGAAATGTAATTTGTTTTTCCTGCTTGGTATTGAGGTCGTAAGACCAAATGTTACTAGCGTAATCTCTTTCGGAAATGTAATATACTTTTCCATTATACCATACTGGATCTAAATGTCTTTCCTGGTCTTTTTGAGGAGTACGAATTAATTCCTTAGTTTTTAAATTTACAATCCAAATAGGCATTGCTTGTCCACCTCTATAATTTCTCCATTCTGCATCCCAACCAGTAATAGGAGTGTAGGCAATATATTTTCCATCTTCAGAGATTTCTCCATAAGCAGCTCTAGGAATTTCAACAGTCTCTGGTAAACCACCATCTACTGAAACAGTATAAAATTTATTAGTTTGTGTTGGTCTTGCAGCTCTGCCTGATCTAAAAATAATTTTATTATCAGGTGTCCAGCCTTGTACAACATCTCTGCTAGGATGGAATGTCAACCTTTTAGGTTCTCCTCCTTCAATAGGAACGACATATACATCAGTATTTCCATCGTATTGGGCCGTAAAAGCGACCATTTTTCCGTCTTTTGAAAAATGCGGATTTGATTCTGATCCTTCGTGGCTGGTTAACCGAATGGCATTTCCACCATTTACTGGAGCTTTCCAAAGGTCATTTGCATGTACAAAAACTACTGTGTTATCTGATAATGTAGGTTGTCTTAATAATCGGGTGCCTTGTGCATAACTTATTGCTGTTATTAAGAGGGACCCAACAACGAATAATGTTTTTTTCATAAAAGTATTATTTGGTTGATGAAGTATAACAAATCTAGCTAAAAGGAATCTTAAAATTAGTGAAGGATATGTTAAAGAAGTTTTATTTATATTTTGTTAAAAGTCTGCTAGTAATTGGATTAGTTGAGTGAGATATCTTTTAAAGATTTACTGTTGTACCAGAGTAAATATAGAAAGAGGTTAAGATTAATTCTCCTAAAAACACACCTAAAAACATATATTTGTAAGGCATTTTTACGATTCCAGCAACATAACAAATAATATCGGTTGGAACCAGGGGGAAGAAAGACCATCCTAAAACTAAAAAGGTAGCTCTAGAGCTTTGTAATTTGTTTTCCCATTTTTTTACTTTAGAAGGATATTTCTTTTCTAAGTATTCACTAAAACCTAAGATATCTGAAAAATAGTAAAGGGCTGTAGCAGATAGCATAATTCCAGCCATAGAAATTAATAATACTAGTAATAAGTTATCTGGAAAAAGTAATGCGCCAGCAATAACAAAAGGAGTACTAGGTATTAAAAAAAAGCCTCTTACTAAGGAAATAATTATATATACGGTTAATATGTGTCCTTTATAAGAACTAATGAAACTTTTTATATAGTTAGCAGAAAGTATTTCTGGGTTCTTTAAATAACAGTATAAAACATATAGGAGTAAGAATCCCCAGAGCACATAAAAGATTTTCTTTCCAGTCTTTAACATAGTTTTTTCAATAAGAGGTTAATAATGCAATTGTTTGTTCTAGTTTAAATACAGAACTTATTACATAGACGATTGGTAAAAAAAGATGTTACGGCGAGTCGGTATTACTTTTATAAAATTTTCAGCAATATTTTTAATTGCATAATTATTAAAGAGAAATTTTGACTGCAGTACCCGTAACAGATACAAGCAAAATGGTTGAGTTAGCAATAGTTTCAATATCTACTTTTATGCCTACGACAGCATCTGCATTTAATGCTACAGCATTTTCTTGTAATTTTTGAAATGCTCCTTCTTTAATATTTTCTATACCAACTTCATAAGCTTCGAAGCGTTTCTTTGTATTGAATAAATCACTAAAAGAAATATTTTTCCCTTTGTAATCATAAGTAGAGTTATATGAAATACCAGTTACAATTCCTTTGTATTCAATTATTTTATGTCCTTCAATAGAATTAGTGGTTGTTAAAATCATAGTTTTCAAGTTTTTTATATTAGTAGCATTTTATAAGTTTTTGTTACAAATTAAAAACCAACCGCAGTATCGTCTCCACGATGATCTGCACCACCTTCTAGTTTTCCGTCAGGTAAAACTAAAATAGCATCAACTTTACCAATCACAGGAGAGTTTGTTTCATCTAAAACGTATCCTAATACTTTTAATTGACCTTTTACTTCTTTTGAAAAACCTTTTGGTTCCATTTTAATATTATCAGGTAGCCATTGGTGGTGAAATCTAGGCTGATTTACAGCCTCTTGCATACCCATATTATATTCATGAACATTTAAAATGGTTTGTAGAACTGAGGTAATAATTGTTGATCCTCCAGGAGTTCCTACAACCATAAATAACTTTCCATCTTTTTCTACAATAGTTGGGGTCATAGAACTTAACATTCTTTTTTGAGGCTCAATTTTATTAGCTTCTGCACCAATTAAACCAAACATATTAGGAGTTCCTGGTTTACTGCTAAAGTCATCCATTTCATTATTTAAAAAGAAACCTAGTTCTGGACAGTATAATTTAGAGCCATAAGCACCATTTATTGTTGTAGTTACAGAAACAGCATTTCCAAACTGATCCACGATAGAGTAGTGTGTGGTTTCATTACTTTCAGAAAAACTAACATTACCATGAGAAATAGTGCTAGAAGAAGTTGGTTTTTCAAAAGAGAAATTATTCATATTTGATGTAGCATATTCTTTACTTATTAATGTATTTAATGGAATTTCAACAAAATCAGGGTCACCTAAAAAATGACTTCTGTCAGCGTAAGCTCTACGTTCTGCTTCTGTAATAACTTGGATAGATTTTAATGAGTTATGGCCATATTTATCGAGATCGTAAGGTTCAATAGCATTCATAATCTCTGCTAAACAAACTCCACCACTAGAAGGAGGTGCCATAGAAATAATTTTTAAATCATCGTAATTAAAAATAACAGGAGTTCTCCATTTTGCTTCATATTTCGCTAAATCCTCTACAGTAATAATTCCTCCATTATTTTGGATAAATTCAGCTAAAACTTTAGCAGTTTCTCCTTTATAGAATTCATCACGACCATGTTCTTTAATTCTAGTTAAAGTAGCAGCTAATGCGTTATATTTTATAGTATCTCCTTTTTTCCAGTTATTATCTAGTAGAATAGTTTCTAAATTCGCTTTTCTAAAATTTGGAGCATGCTTTTCTAAACGTTCTTGTTGTTTTTGAGTTACAATAACTCCTTTTAAGGCTAAGTTAATTACAGGCTGTATAATTTCTTCCATAGGAAGTGTTCCAAATCTTTTATGTGTTTCAAAAACACCAGCAACAGTGCCAGGAACTCCAACAGCCATTGCACCAATCGTACTTTTACCTTTAATTACATTTCCTAAAGAATCTAAATACATATCTTTAGTTGCTGCCAAAGGAGCTTTTTCTCTGTAATCTAATGCGCCAATTTCTCCGTTATTTTTTCTATAAACCATAAAACCGCCACCACCTATATTACCAGCATATGGATATGCAACAGCCAAAGCTAATTCTGTAGCAGCCATTGCATCGAAAGCATTACCGCCTTTTTTAAGAATTTCAACTCCAATTTTAGAAGCTTCTTCTCTTGCAGAAACCACCATTGCTTTGTCAGTGATTAAACCTATTTCAGGTTTTTTATTGCAATTAAAAAGAGTAAAAGAAATAATTGTAAATAATAAAAAAAGTCGTCTCATAATTTTTGAATCTCAGTAGTGGTAAAATCCATTAGTTGTAACATAAAAGCTTGAAAATCTTTTTGTAAATCTGTATAATAAAGATTTAAATCTTCAATAGCTAAGTTCATTTTAGATTTTCCTTTAGTTCTTCTATTCATACCATTTAAAACATCTCGAATACCATCTTTGTATTGATAATTGTATAACCAATTATACTGTACCATATAAGGGAGTAGTTCTAATGTTTTCTCTGGTAGAATGTTTGTGTTTTTTTGTAGTAATTGATAAACTCCTTTAGTAAAAATATCTAACGGAATTTGTGAATAATTTTTCCAGTTTTTAGCTAAAAAATGATCATAAAAAATATCAATAATTACACCTCCATAATGTCCATAACGTTCATGTAATCGACGTTTACTTGTACGAACAATAGCATTTGTATCTGTGAAAGTATCTATAGCTCTGTGTAAGTGAATCCCTTTTTGCACATTTTCAGGAAGGTGTTTGAATTTGTTTCCTTTTACATGATCTGCAATAAAATTACCAATGATAATTTGAGGATTGTTAGGGGAGAGGTATAGATGAGCTAAAAAATTCATTGCATAAATGTAAACAAAAAAAAACAAGAAAATTAATTCTTGTTTTTTGATTGTTTAGTTTACAGTAAATGTTTTTTTGACTGACACAAATTTTCCGTCTTTAGTAAAGCCTTGTGCATCTATTTCAAATTCTCCTGTAACATCTGAAGTATAAAAACTAAGTTGTTTTTGAGTTAGATTTAAATTTGGATTCCAGTATAATTGCGTTCTATAATCAGGTATTCTTTGATTATTTGTTTCGTGTTGTTGAAAGAAATATAATTTTTCTGGTTGTACAGGTTGAATTGTAAAGTCTTTCGTACCTTTTGTGTTGGCAATAAAGTCCTTTTTAAAAGTATCTACAATAATAATCCCTTGATAAATTGCATTTCCGTAATAGTATTTATCACTAACAACAGAGATCGATTTAATTTTTCTTGAATTATAACCAATTAAATCATTATGATCATATACAATATGCCCATCAATAATTAGTAAAGAAGGAAGGTAATTTAAAGTTTCTGAAGCATCAGAATCAGTAATACTGATTTTATAACTATCATTTCGTTTAACAAATCCAGCTCCTTCAATAACTTCAATAAATGTTTCTCTTACTGTTTTGAACCTTTTATAATCATCTAAAACATATGTTTTTTTAATTTGATTAAATAAAGGGTCTTTTTTAGATGTTTTTAATATAGAGTCTTTTTTAACAGTGTAAAAAGCATTTTCTATTTGAGAATAAATACTTCTATTTTTAATAACGTCAATTGTTTTTTGATCTACCGTCATTTCAGGAAAATCATCAAAATTTGTTTTTACGATACCCTTTTCTTTTAATTGAATATCATAGTTCTCTCTTTCTTTATCTAATATTTGAATAGAAATTTTATCTACATCTACGTCTAGCATATTGAAATAAAACTCTCCAGCATCGTTTGTTAAGGCTGTTTGTGGTAAGTAATCGTGATTTCCTTTTAGAGATAAAGACAGTAATACATTAGGAATTTTAGTACCTTCAGTTTTCGAAGTTACTGTTCCTTGAATAATAGATCCTCTTAATTCAGGTAAATAAATATTAGATTTATTTACCAAATTAGAAGTGCTAACTTCTTTTCCATTTGTTCCAGAAGGTAAGTTTAAGTTGCTTTTTTGTTTAACAGATATAGAAATTTTACCATCAAAATTTAAATTATTTATAAAATCTAAAGTAATTTTTTGTCTTGTTCCATAAGATGATTGTAAACCGTTAAATAAATTAATAGATGTGTTGTTTACCGAAGGTATAGTAGAAGAAACTGATGAATTACTTTTTCCTTCAACAGTACTTTTTAACTTGTCTGAGAAAGGGTTTACAATGAAAATATTTTTCTCAAAAAAAGCTTGTTTGTTCTGCATCCATTGTGTGTATGCAGCTAGTTTATAAGTACCAGTTTTAACATCTGTATTGATAAAGAAATCGCCGTTTCCATTTCCATCTTTTAGATTTACTTTTTGTTTCAATACAGAAACATTATCAGAATTTATGAGTTCTATATAGGCTACCTTACTGTAATCTGAAAAGTTCTTATTGGTATCAAAACAATATATTTTATAGTATAAGGTTTCACCAGTAAGTAAAAAATCATTGTTAGTATGTGCATAAATACTCTCTTGAGGTAACTTATTAAAGTTAGCTGTTAATGGCGAATTAGATTGTGCTATTCCTGTTATTGAAATGGAAAAAGCTAGTGTTAATAATATTCTTTTCATTGTGTTATTTTTAATCTATCCAAAAACTTGGTTGTTTAACTGAGCCTAAATGTGAACAATCTCCGCAAGGTCTTAATACTAACATATAAGGACCAGCTGGAGGAGAACCTATTCCTGTTGGAGGTTGACTATGGAAAATATAGTTAGTATTTAATAAGTCTAATAAAGGGGATGTGCCAAAAAATTCTACGAATGGTTGAGGAAAATCGTTACAAGTTCCTAACCCCAGATAATTTATGAAGCCAGTTGTGGTAATATCTGCCCTATTAAAAAAAACTCTTTTAGAAACAACAGAAGATACATCAAAAAAGCCAATTACCCTATCTTCATTAGGAGCTGAGTTAGAACTAATATTACTAGCAATATTACCTACTTGAGTTTGCGAGAAAATATCGTTAGGATCTGAGAAAGTATTTAATAGCGTATAAAATTCGTAGGTATTTCTATTCAAGACATATTGTCTTAAAAGTATAGAGTATCTAATCCCAACTAAATAACTATCTTGTGGAATCTCTCTAACGGTAAAATTCGATACTTCATCTGAAGACAAAGTTTTTGTTTCAGTTAATAAGATCTTTTTAGACTTTTGAGTCGGATAACAAAAACCAATACCGTATATATCTGGGTCTTTTTCTACTAATTCAAATTGATATGGTGAAGTTGCTGAAATTACATTAATTTTTTTAGAACTCCATGTTTCAGTTTTTATTTTATATGTTTCATCATATTCATAACGATAATAGCTACCTTCAGGATTATTTCCCTTACCACTTGCTTTAAAAGAAATAATAGGTACATTTAAATTATTATTCTCTACAGTTGCGGTAATATCATCAATTTGAGATGCTTGAGGTAATGTCTCTGGTGTAGAACTATATGCTCGACCATCTTGAGTTTGAATATTTAATGTATAGGATGTATTTGGAACTGCAGCAAATTGAACAGTAGAAATATATACACCTGAGCCTGTATCGTTAAAATTGTATATGTTTCCTAAATTATCTGTAATAGTAATAGTTGCATTTTCTTCTGGTACTGCTTCAGTACTATCTATTGGAATTGTATTGGATAATTCTATCGTATGATTCTTAAGTTCATTAGTTAATATAGCCCTTACAACTAGATTTTTATCAACTGCTGTACTTGTAAAATCAAATGGTTCAATACAACTTTGTAGAAGAATTATTATTAATATATATGTGTAAAATTTAAGGTGTTTCACTATATTTTGTTTAATTTATACTTATTTATTCAATCCAAAAATTTGGTGGTTTTACAGGGCCTATATGCGTACAATCTCCACAGGGTTTTATGGTTAAAGCATACGGTCTGTTTGGTGGTATTATAGGGGTGTCAGGAGCTCCTTGATAGATATAACCATTTTTTAAATAGTCTAATAGAGGAGAAGTGCCAAAAGAGGTTACTATTTCTGGATTTGGTCTTTCTACGCAATTACCAGCAAATAAATAATTTAAAAAGGGAGCACTTGTTACTTCGCTTCTATTAAAAAATATTCTTTTTGTAGCTATAGATGAAACTTCAAAAAAGCCTATAACTTTATCTTCGATAGGATTTGTATTTGAAGTTATATTACTAGGGATATTTCCTACTTGAGTTTGAGAAAAAATATCATCCGGATTTGAAAAGGTATTTAAAAGAGTGTAAAAGTCAAAAGTACTTTTGTTGATTACATATTGTTTTACTAATATTGAATATCTTCTACCTACAATGTAGCTGTTTAAAGGTATTTTTCTAACAGTAAATCCTACAACTTGGTCTTGAGCAAGTGTAACTGTTTCTGTTAATAGAATGTTTTTAGAATTTAAAGTACCATAACAAAAACCTATGCCATCAACTTCAGGAGTTTTATCAACTAAATCAAAAGCATAAGGAAGAACGTCAGATAGGATTACTATTTTTTTAGGACTCCAAATTGGGGTTTTCACCTTAAATGTTTCAGCATATTCATAACGGTAATATTTACCCTTATCTCCTGAAATAGAACTGTTTGTTTTAATAACAACTTCTTGAATTTGATCTATTTCATTATCTTCTACATTTACTTCAATATTTTCAATAGTAGAAGGGGGAGGAAGTGTTTCGGAAGTTGAGTTATATGTATTTCCGTTTTCTGTTTGGATATTTAATGTATACAATCTATTAGGTTGCGCTTCAAAATCTATGTTAGAAGTATAAATACCATCATTTGTTTCTTGAAAATTATATATAGTACCTAAATCATCTGTTATGGATACGATAGCATTTTTTTCAGGTTTTAAGTCAGTAGAATCTATAGGAATAGTTCTAGATAATTCCACAGTTTGCTGTTTTAATTCATTAGTCAAAACAGCACGTACTACTAAATTTGTATTGAAGCTAACTGTTTTAAAGTCAAAAGTTTCAACGCAACTAGTAATGGTTGTGGAGATAATTATAAGTAATATGTATACTTCAATATGTTTCACTTTTATTTATATATTTAATTTTCGTTTTTATTCAACCCAAAAACTTGGAGGTGTTATTGGGCCTATATGTGTACAGTCCCCGCATGGTTTAACAGTTAATGTATAAGGTCTGTTAGGTGGAGGTATAGGGCTTTGAGGAGGGCTATGATAAATCCATCCATTAAGTAGCAAATCTAATAAAGGAGAATTACCAAAAACGTCCACTATTTCAGGATTAGGTCTTTCTTCACAAAAAGCTAATAAAACATAGTTATCAAAAGGTAAATCGGTTATTTCAGATCTACTTATAAAGGTTCTTTTTTCAGAAACAGAAGAGACTTCAAAAAAGCCAATAACCTTATCTTCTATAGGATTGGTAGTAGAAGAAATATTGCTAGGAATATTACCAACTTGAGTTTGAGAAAATATATTGTCAGGATTAGAAAACGTATTTAGTAAAGTATAAAAATCATAAGTATTCTGATTGATAACATATTGTTTTACAAGTATAGAGTATCTAATACCAATGATATAATTATTTATAGGTATTTTTCTTATAGGAAAACCTATAACTTGATCTTGTGCAAGTGTTTGTGTCTCTGTTAGTCGAATATTTTTAGAATTTAAGGTGCCATAACAAAAACCTATTCCATCTATATTAGGATCTTTATAAACTAAATCAAAAGAATAGGGAGGAACATTAGATAGAGTTACTATTTTTCTGAGACTCCAAATAGGAGTTTTTACTTTAAATGTTTCTTCATATTCATAGCGATAATATTTTCCTTCATCTTCTGAGGCATTACTGGTTACCTTAATAGCTAATTCTTGATTTTGACTAATTTGATTTTCTTCAATATTAAAATCAATCTTTTCTATTGAAGAAAGTTTAGGTAATACTTCGTTGGTTGAATTATAAGTACTTCCGTTCACTGTTTGAATATGTAACGTGTATAAACGGTTAGGTTGTGCAGCAAAATCTATATTGGAAGTGTAAATTCCATTATTTGTTTCTTGAAAATTATATATAGTACCCAAATCATCTGTTATAGATACAATAGCATTTTTTTCAGGATCGAGTTTAGTAGAGTCTATAGGAATTGTCCTAGATAATTCTATCGTATGTTGTTTTAATTCATCAGTCAAAACAGCACGTACTACCAAATTTGTATCGAAAGTAACTGTTTTAAAGTCAAAAGTTTCAACACAACTAGTAATAGTTATAATTATAAGTAATATGTAGACTTTAATGTGTTTCACTTTTATTTATATATTTAATTTACGTTTTTATTCAACCCAAAAACTTGGAGGGATTGGTGCGCCAATATGTGTACAGTCTCCACAAGGTTTAACTGTTAAAGCATAAGGTCTTTCTGGAGGTATTATAGGGGTATCCGGAGGACTTTGATATATCCAACCATTAAGTAGAAGGTCTAGAAGGGGGGAGTTTCCAAAAGGTCCTGTTATAAAAGGATTTGGTCTTTCAGTACAATCTGCCAAAGAAACATAGTTATTAAATCCAGTAAAAGTATCAGCTATTTCATTTCTATTAAAAAATATTCTTTCTGTAGCTATTGAAGAAACTTCAAAAAAACCAATGACTTTATCTTCAGTAGGGTTAGTGGTAGAACTAATATTACTAGGTATATTACCAACTTGAGTTTGAGAAAATATATTATCAGGATTAGAAAATGTATTTAGTAAAGTATAAAAATCATAAGTATTCTGATTGATAACATATTGTTTTACAAGTATAGAGTATCTAATGCCAACGATATAATTATCGATAGGTATTTTTCTTATAGGAAAACCTATAATTTGATCTTGTGCAAGTGTTAGCGTCTCAGTTAGTAGGATATTTTTAGAGTTTAAGGTACCATAACAAAAACCTATACCGTCAATATTAGGGTCTTTGTCTACTAATTCAAAAGAGTATGGAGGAGTATTAGATAATATGACTAATTTTTTTGGACTCCAAACTGCTGTTTTGACTTTAAAAGTTTCTTCGTAAGCATATCGATAATATTGTCCTTCATTTCCAGAAGTATTGCTATTTGCTTTAATAACAACTTCTTTAATTTGATCAATATCATTTTCTTGAACACTTACCTCTAGGTCTTGAATTGTAGATGTCTTAGGAAGTGTTTCTGGTGTAGAATTATATGTATTTCCGTCTTGAGTTTCTATGTTTAGAGTATATGCAATATTTGGTAGTATTGCAAAATCAACGTTAGAGGTGTATATACCATCTTGAGTTTCTTGAAAGTTATACATTTCTCCAGCGTCATTTGTTATTGAAACAATTGCGTTTCTTTCAGGGTCAAGCTTAGTAGAATCTATAGGAATTGTTCTAGATAATTCTACAGTATGCTGTTTTAATTCGTTTGTAATTATAGCGCGAACAACTAAATTAGCATCGAAGGAAGCTGTTTTAAATTCAAAGGTTTCTATACAGCTACTGGCAATAATTAGTAAGAGTATTAAATATGTGTATTTCTTAAACTTTGCCATACTTTTTTAAAACTTAAAGTTATACGTTATAGTAGGGATTGGCACAGAAAAAATTGAACTTTGGTATCCTTCAACATTTCCATCTGCATTTGTTTGGAAGAAAACAGAATATGGATTGTTTCTTCCTAAGACATTATAAACAGAAATGTTCCAGAAACTATGTGCAAATTTTTTAATCTTGTGATTTCCTTCAATATTGATTCCAACATCTAAACGATAATAATCTGGAATTCTAAATTGATTACGATTACTGTAAGTTAAAAACTCAGCTCCTTGGAAAATGAATTTTCCTGTAGGGTAGGTAATAGGTCTACCTGTTTGATAAGTAAAGTTAGCAGAAAAACTATACCTTTCTGTGAATTTGTAATTTAAAACAGCATTAAAATCGTGAGGTTTGTCGTAATTTGTTGGGAAGAATTCACCATTATTAACGGTTTCTTCTTCAAACATACTATTTAACTGAATTAAGGATCTAGAATAACTATATCCAACCCAACCATTTAATTTTCCTTTGTTCTTTTTAACTAAAAACTCTACTCCGTAGGACTTCCCTTTCCCTTGTAGAATTTCTGTTTCAATATTTTCATTTAACAATAAATTAGCTCCAATTTTATAATCAAGTAAATTCTGATATTGTTTATAATACCCTTCTAAACTAATTTCATAATCGTTACCATTAATGTTTTTAAAAGCCCCTAAAGATATTTGTGTTCCTTCTTGAGGTTTTATATTAGAATCTGAAAGTCTCCATGTATCTACAGGAGTTGCAGTAGTATTATTGTTTAAACGGTGTATGTATTGAAAAGACTTGTTGAAACTAGCTTTTAAAGACAAAGTATTATTTAATGAATATCTAGTGGCAAAACGATAACTTAATCCATGATAGGTTTTAAAAATCTCGTTATTGCCATATTCTACTGTATTTACTAAAGTAGTTTCATTTTTAGGAGCACCATCTTGATATACTCTTTGGCTAGAAGGACCTAAGGCTAAATATTGATTAAAACGTAGTCCCACGTTGAAGTTTAGTTTTTTACTAACAGTAATTTCATCTGAAATAAACAATCCGCTTTCCAAAGCTCTTTCTTCAGGAATAGCTAATGGAACTACAGTAGAGTTAGCACCATTAGGATCTATATTTCCAGGATTAATACTATATAATTTAGATTCTAAACCATAATCAAATTTATGAGTATCAGAATAATCATATTTCATTTTAACTTTTAAACCCGTTTCATTAATACGGTATTTTAAGTTGAACCCTTTATTTGTATCATCACTTGCAAAATCAATATCAAAAGAATATCTACTATTTGATAATACTAAATTACCCCAGTTTTTATCATTAAAACGGTGTTCCCAATTCAAAGAAACCATTGTGTTTCCATATTTATTAATAGTATCTGAAGCAATTTGATATTGGTCTTGACTAAAATAACCTGTAGCTTTTAATGAATTATTATCATTAAACGTGTGCTTATACTTTGCAATCACATCGAAAAAAGAAACACTACTATTTTCTATATCTTTATTGTCAACAAGTCCTAAAATCCAATCAGAATAGGTACTTCTTACCCCTAAAATTAATCCAGATTTATCTTTAACAATAGGAATGTCAACATTTACATTACCTGTTACAGGTCCTACAGAAGCTTCCCCAGCAAATTTCTTAGTATTAGGATCGTGCGTTTTAATATCAAAAACAGAAGAAAGTCTACCTCCATATTCAGATGGAATATTACCAGTATATACTTTTAAGCTGTTTGTAGTAAATGGGTTAATTGCTGAGAACAGACCTAAAAAGTGGCTTGGATTGTAGATAACACCATTGTCTAATAAGAATAAATTCTGATCTACTTTACCACCACGAACATTTACTCCTTCAGAACCTTCTCCAGCAGATTTAATAGATGGTAAAGTAATTGCTACTTTTAAGATATCTCTTTCTCCTAGAACTAAAGGAATTTTCTTTATTTCTTGTGCTTTAATTTGACTAATACCCGCTATAGTCTGACGAACATTTCTTGTTCTGTTAGCGTCAATAACAATTTCGTCTAATTGCTCAGATTTTTCATTAATAGAAAAGTTTAACTTACCATTGTTATACATAATTAGATCTTCAGATTGCGTATCAAAACCAACAAAAGAAGTTTCTAAAGTATTTGCTCCATAAGGAAGTTTTAAACGATAAAAACCTTTACTATTTGTAGTAGTATAAATGTTTTTAGTCCTTTCAAAAACAGTAACACCTTCCATAGGTTCTCCATTTTTATCGTTTGTAATAACACCTGTTAAAGTATATTGATCTTGCTTGTTCTTTTCTTCTTTTCCAATTTTTATAATTCCATTATTAGAACCTCTATTGGAATCAACTAATACAGGAGCGTCGTCTGATTCTGTAGAATTATTATCATAGATACTTGTTTTAATTAAGTTTCCATTAGTTAAAACAATATTACGATCATTCAAAACATAATAATTTATTTTACTACCACTTAAAACAGTATCAAGTATTTGCTGAATTGTAGCATTATTAAAATTGAACGTTACGGTACTATCATCCAGCCAATTTTCAAGAAAGTAGAAACGATAATTTGTTTTCTTTTCAAGTAAATCAATAATCTGTTTTTTGTTTAAGTTATTAATCTCTACTGAGATTTTTTCATTTTTTTCCTGAGAAAAAGCAGGGATTAAATTAAATACTAATACAAGTATCAGTATTATTTTTTTTATAGCTAATTTCATTCTTTTTAGATTAAGCTTGAAGTTGTTTCATTAATTTTACAACAAAATTTTTATAATCGTTTTTCAGTAAAAAGCGATTTGTTTTAAAGAACTTTGTTATAGTTTTTTTCTGATTAGGGAAAATTTTAGTAAAATCTCTTTTAGAATTTATTGAATAATATTTCTTTTGATAAAAGAGTAAGTATTCTTCTTTCTTTTTCTTAAAAGTATGATATCTATAATCTCTATCATTATTTTCTTTACTAGTTTTCTGATGCTTTTTATAAACTGTAAAATTATCTTGTAGGGCAACTTCTTCAAGAAAACCTAATTCAGTATTTGTGTTAACGAATTTAAAGTTTCCTATTCGAAAAGTTTTTATAAGCTCTTTATCAGGTACTATGGAGATTGCTTGTTTTTGATTTGTAATTTTTAACACTACAAAATCATCTACAATATCGTATTTAAGTTGTACATTATAGTATGGCTCACCTCTATAAAGAATATCTCCTTTGTTAAATTGATTATTTAAAAAGAAGTTATGGTTATCCTTAAACCTTTTTCTATAGGTTTCTTTAAAAATGGTACCATAACTCAAAGGAGTATTACTTTGTCCAATAGTATTGTCAAAAGAAGTATAAAATAGACTCTGACTATTGTTTTGGCACAACGCTGAAAAACTGATGACGAAAAAAAATGTCAATAGTAGCAATTTCTTCATTTAGCTTTTGATTTGATGAATTTTGAATCAATAAAAATAGTGCATTTTTTTAGTTAAAAATGTTAAAAAAATATTTTTAAAACCAAAACATCAGTTTTTTTATGGTAAAATTATTTTTTTTGTTAAAATTTTTATAAATATTTAATTGTGCTAAAACAATAGGTAAATAATTTTAAACCAGATTATTGTTTGCGAATAGAAGAAAAGAGTTTCTGAAACTATCTTTGCACTTTTTAAAAACTAAAGATATTTGAAGTTTAAATAAAAAAATCACCCGAAATGGGTGATTTTTCACTTATTTATGTGTTTGATTTATAGTGTTCTAAATTTTAAAGGGTAAGAATTCGGGTAAAAGTGTGGATTTTATATAAAATTTTAGAAAAAACTTTTAAACAAAGATAAAAAAATCTAAAGCATGCACCTAAATTTAACTAGAATGAGTTTTTAATATAAGGATATTACTTCTAAAATTGAAAAAACATATAAACTTTATAATTCTAAATAAAGCGAATCACTTTTTAAATACAGATAAATTAATTTCGTTATAGTTTTTCTTATATTTCCTAGTATATTTGGATAAACACTAGAATTAAAATAATTACAATACTTATATCAGTGTGTTGTGAAGTTCATACTTGAATGAATAATATAGCCCCCGACAGTAAAAAACTTACTCGAAAAGAAAGATATCAATTCTTGATAAATGCAAGAAATTTTCATTATGATAATTTCAACAAATGGATGACATATTTTTATGTTGCTAATGGTGCTTTATTTGTTGGCTATTATACTATTGCTTCTAACGCAAATATGAGTACAGAAAAGTTAATTTTGATAACACTTGGATATATTACTTCTCTTTTTTGGTATTGGTCAAGTAAAGGTTATTATTTTTGGAATATAAATTTTATAACACTTGTTAACGACTGTGAAAAGAATACATTAAAACTTAAAAAGAAAGAACGTGTTTATTCAGTATTTGCAAATAAAAAAACTCAAAACAATTATTTAAACCCAATTAGTGGAGCTAATATTTCAACATCAAAAATTGCAATTTTATTTTCATTTGTTATTTCGATTGTATGGAGTGTTTTATTATTGGAAAAACTGAAAGAAATGAAGTTAATGGAAATTCACTTTCTATGTGAATTTATAATCTCGACATTAGTAACATTAATCTTAAGTTATTTTATTCCCAAGTATTTTTTAAAAAGTAAGATTGACCATTTCCATGATTTAAAAATCAATCAAATAACATAAACCATTATAATAATATATAAAGAAAATGGATTTAAGAAAAATAGCAATAAGTCTTGAAAAAGAAATATGTACAAAACACAATGAAAAACCAAAAGCAACACCAAAGAGAGATTCAATAGATATTTCTTGTTGTTGTGAGGAGTTTAAAACTAAACTCATTAATAAAATGTCCTCTGAGATAAATAAACAAGTAGAGAATGAATTAAATAAAGCCTTTAAAGGGTTCGGAAAATAATGGAGCATAATAATAGCTATTATCATTTACTAAGTTTAGTCTATTAAACCTTTTGATTTGGCTTTTAAAATGAAAAATTAAATTAAAGTTTTGGCTAGTTGCTTAATCGGAAATTAACCACGTATTTTTTCCCTTACTAACTATAGAGCCACTAACATAATATACCTAGAAACGTAATATGGGTACACCATTTGGAACAGATGAAAGAATAAGTAGATTTTCTAATTTAGCAGAAAGCCTAACATTAGAATTGATTCAAATACTTACAGAAAATTATAATGCTGGAAAGCTCTCTTTAGGAAATAACATGACCGACAATTTTTATGAAAAAGAAGTTTTTTATACATTAACTGATAGTGAACTTGAAAATGATTTTTTGACTTTTAAATATAAAAATACAGAATTTGGAAGTCCATATGAAATAATAATTGAATCGACAGGAATTGATTCTCCAACAGAATTAAAAATCCAAGTAGATGAAAATTTAGTAAATAAATTACCTGACAAGATGATCAAAGAATTGACCGATAGATTTTATAAGTTGATCTTTAACTAAATAAAAAGCACTTTATACAATAAGACATTGTAAACTCAATAACAATGGATATTTCTAATAAGAATTTTACAACTATTTATTAAATTAGTTTGAATAGCAGAAAATACTTGTCTAATTTCCTACAACTGATACTTGCACAAAACCGTTGTGCTTAATCCCAAAAAACTAAATAAATGTCTAAACCTGTTTTCTTTATTTCATCTACTATTTATGATATGTCAGATTTAAGATCTTCTATTAAATGGTGGCTTGAACAAAATAACTATATCGTTAATGCATCTGATTTTAATGATTTTGATAAGCCTGTTGACGCGAATTCTTATGAAGCTTGCCTCAAAGCTATAGATAATTCCGATTATTTCATATTAATAATTGGAGACAGAACTGGTGGAATGTTTGATAAAAACACAACTATAACTCAAAAAGAATATCAGCATGCTTACAACAGAAGAAAATTAGGAAAAATTAAAATTATAAATCTTATAAGAAAAGATACTTGGACAAATTTTAATCAACTAAAATCAAAAATAAAAGAACTAAAAAATAATACTGAAATTGATAAATCTTTAGTTGATAATCTTTTAAATGAAAAAGAAAAAATACTTTTTAATTTTATTAATGAAGTTAGACGTGTTAAAGAAATGAAAGAAGGTAAACTTCCAGAAAACAACTGGCTTCATTCATTTGATACATTTAAAGATATTGTAGACGTTCTTAGAATTGAATTAGGTAGCAAATTGGACTTGAATTATAAACAAAATAGATTTATTGCAATCAATGATATTAAAAATAATTTAAAGAAAATTTGTTCTAAAAATGAAGGTGCTATTTACCCAATAGCCTTTCTATCCAAAAAACTTTGGGATAATTTTGATTTTGATTTTGATAATCCAAATTTCACCTTTTCAAATGACCAATATTTAAGTTTTGGTAGTTTTTATATTTCGTGTTTACAAATTAAACCTTTAGTTACTAGTAGACTTGAAACTCTTTATAGGACTGGTTTTTTCCTAGAATATGATAACAATAAAAATGATTTTATAAGTGGTTCTTTGAACGAAGTTGCAATACAATTAATTAATAGCTACGAAAAAATAAATAGTCTTCACAAATCACTATATGAAAAAAAACCAAATAGAATACTAGAGTTAGGAAAGAAGAAAGATAACTCTCATTTAAAAGGCACTAAATTAGAAATGTTTTTTGCTTTAGATTTTAGAGATAGTATAGAGAATTGTATAAAATTATCTAAATCACTATATAATTTATTAATGGGCTATGATTATGAAGTCCCTGAAATTAAATACATAAATAGACTTCCTCCAGAAATGCAAGTCAAAGAAAAAAATATAATTACCGACGAAGAAATTTTAGACTATTTAAAACATTGATTTAAAGTGTTAGAATAAAACAAATTTTGTGAAACATAATTAGAAAGATTAAATGAATTAGATTTACATCAATTTAACTTTAAAGTTATTACTAACTAAGATTTTATTTATATTAGCAACTTAAATATTGTAATGATATTTAGAATTAACCCCGAAATAAATCAATAATGAATAATATATTAAATAACACCTCTAAAACCGTACCTTGGTTTATTTCTCGTTTAATTCTAAAATTTAAAAAATTTCGTTAATAAGATTTTATCAAAAAACTAAAAAATTACTGCATTATATTTACTCTAGTATTAATTTTAAATAGAGTTAAAAATGAAAAAAGCAGTATTTATTTTAGTAATGTGTTTTTGCGCAATTTTATTAACTGGTTGTATCGATCAATCTAAAGAATTACAAGAAAGGATAGAAAATGAAACACTCGTTGACCCGTCAGACGACGGAACAATTAAAGATACAGACCCAGACGACGACGGAGAAGGTTAAAAATAAATTTACAGGGATATTAGCTGTTATTTTTTTAGTTATAGGAGTAACAGCTTCCTTTGCTCATCGCTTATTCACTAAAGCCGAAGAAAACCCATTAATTATTCAATTAAACAAAAAGAGATCACAACTAAAAAAAAACTGGGAAGAAAAAGAGCTTACCCATGACAATCTTTTTAAAAATAATTCTATCAGTAAAGAGAAGTATTTTAAAATTAAAGAATATAATAAAAAACAAAGAATTAGTGATTTTAAAAAAATCAGTAAAGAAAGAAAAGCTTTAGCACATGATTTTAGTTTCAATGGACGAAATAGTAAACATTACTGGTTTTGGGTTTTTGGTGTATTTTTACTTATGTTCATTATTACTATTTTTTCTTCACTGAAAGATTATAGATTGTATAAAGCAGGTTTATTAAAATGGTATGAACCTTATTCGAGTATTGTTTTTATCTTAATTTCTCTTTTTTGGCTATACCATACCATCTTCAAAAAAAACTATGATTTTAGTATTGATTTTTATTTAGTTTCATTAGTAGTTATACTAATCCCTTTATCATACTTTTTATATCATTTTATAAGAAGAGTCTTTACTATTGAAGAAAAATTATTAGAAAATAATAGAAATTTAGTTTCTCATGTTTTAAACAACACTAAAGAAGATAAAGAAAATGAAAAATGGGAATTATTAGATAAAATTTCAAAAAATGGGAAATAATAAAAAGAAAAAAGAAATAATTAGTCGTTTAGAAAAAACAAATCAAATAAATCTAAAAGATAAAGAAAATCAATTAACTATTATAAAAAAACAGGAAATAACAATTAAGGAGCTTAAAAATAAATCTTTAAAAAATTTAGTTCAAATAGGTTTTATAGAATCTAACTTATTCCTTACCTAAATAAGCTAATAAAGATTCTTTTGTAGCAGTAATCTCAGCTAATTTTTTAGCAACTCTAACTTCGATAATATTCGAAAAAATTTTTCTTTTCATAAATTCCTCCTCTTCTTCTGCAACAAAATTTATTATTTCATTAATAAAAAACTTCACACCATCTTTTTCGTAATAAATATCGTCTAACTTTTCTTTAGTACCTGTTAACAACCACTCTTTAGTATACTGAGGGTATTTACTATTAATTATTGAAGCTAGATTTCTACTGATAGAAGCATTACCTCTAAGAATTTTATATATCCGTTCAGGTCTTTCAAAACCTAATGCTTCTGAAAACTGTTTTGGGTTTTCAAAGTTCAAGTCCTTAATAATAAAATTTATTACTTCAATAGATTTTTGAATTCTTATATCCATAGTTAAAAAAACAACAAAAAAGTTGTAATACAATAAAAAAGTTGTATATTTGTGTATCGAACTAATTCAAATATAGGCAAATTATACTTGATAATCTTTAATGAAGTTTTAAAACTCAAATACACAAAACATTATCTTTTATATTCATCTATTTTATAATTAGTTAAGTAAACAATAAATTAATACTATAAATTTAATATCCTATAGTTCAACGGGGGGCTATTTTCCGTAGAGGGGTGGGAACATATGTAGGGTTTTTCGGAGGAAACCTTATTTAATTCCCTAAGATGTCGCCTTTTTCATAGGGTGGCTTATCAACTCAAGTATGAAATACTACTTGGGTTGATTTTAAAAATTAATACGATCTATTTGGAACTGTAAAAGGTAC
>NZ_CAZEFZ010000065.1:0-1697 GCF_964511145.1 Tenacibaculum amylolyticum | reverse complement strand
GCCTTTTGGAAGGGGAAGGCATTTTATAATCATTTCACTCGCTCTAATCCCTGATGACACCAACCTAAGACTACTTTTCTTGGGTTGGTTCTTTTAAACGAATAAGAAATATATGAAAATAGAATTTAATCAAGAAAAATAATATGTATTTGTGTTGTTTTAAAATGTATATATTTTATGAAAACACAACTAAATTTAGTACTTTTGTACTTGAAAAGAAAAGATTAAAAATTGTTCTGAAAATCTCCCAATCCCCAGACTTTTTTCAAACACTTTTATAATAATAATGCTTAGTAGTTAACTACATAAGCCTGTATTACTATATCCTTTCTTTTATTAACCTGTAACCTATTAAATTAATCATAAATATGAAAAAGCAATTTATTATTGCTAGTCTCGCATTGCTATCTAATGCGAGTCTAAATGCACAAGAAAAAGAAATCGATTGTGATTTCAATGTACAAGAAGCCCTGTTTTATCTAAAAGGCGATCAGTACTACGCTAAAGACTCTTTAAAGTCTATTGAATTAATTAAACCTTGTTTGAAAAAAGAGCATCCAAAAGCTCAGCTACTAATGGGGAAACTTTATCAAGCTAAAAACAATGAAGAAGGCTATAAAAAAGCTTTTGAATTGTACCAAGCAGCAGCAGAACAGGGAGACGATTTTGCTATGACTGAATTAGGTATTCTATATAAGTATGGTAAAGGCTGTGAATTGAACTTAAAAAAGGCTAGAAAATGGTTTGAAAAGGCGGCAAACCTAGAAAATGACAAAGCAGCTTATTCTCTAGGGTATTTATACTTTAAAGGCTTTGGGAACATTAAACAAAACTATAATAAAGCTTTCGAATGGTTTCAAAAAAGTGAGCATCCAATGGCTAAATATTGGCTTGGAGTCTGTTATTTAAAAGGCTACGGAACAAATAAGAATGTATTAAAAGCTAATGAACTTTTAAAGGTAACAACACAAAGCACAACAGAAAACCAAAGTAATAACCTAAATAATGCAGAATTACTAAATACTGATAATACTAATATTACTACAGTACAGGAAATTAAAGAAAGTGCCTTATTAGGTAATTGGAAAGGTACATTAGTAAAATTAGATTGGTCACAAAATACTATAGAAGGCAAAGAAGAAGTATTAGTTGATTTTCAACTGGATGAAACTACAGGTACACTAACTTCTAGTATTACTATTGGAGAACAGACTTTAAGAAATGATCTTTTAAAAATAGATAATACTTTATTTTTTGAAAATGATGCAAACTTAGTATTGTCTCATGAGTCTTTTAATAAAATCATTCCAACACATTTAGACTATAGTTTACTTTCTTGTGATTTAAAAACAAAGGAGTATAAAGGGCTGACCTATTTAGTTGGAACTATAGAAAACTATGTAAAAGACTGGAACGAAACAGGAATGCCTTTACGTTTTATCTTGCGTAAAAAGGAAACCTTTAATAATACCGATGTAGAGCTTACAGATGATATACTTTTAGCTTTAGCTGAACAGGAAAATAGTTTTATAAAACTATATCCTAATCCTTTTCATAATGATTTAGTGATTTCTTACTCTCTAGATAAGCAAGCTTATATACATGTACAAATATTAGACTTGCAAGGAAATACAAAAGCTGTTTTAGAAAACAATAAACTACAAGCTAAAGGAGATTACAGATACTTTTTAGATGGT
>NZ_CAZEFZ010000064.1:42197-86118 GCF_964511145.1 Tenacibaculum amylolyticum | reverse complement strand
ATGCTAATGGCGATACAGATACCGCTACAGTTACCATTACAGTAACTCCAGTAAACGATACTCCAATAGCGAATAATGATACTGCTACAGTTGCAGAGGATAGTATGGTTGATATTGATATTTTATCAAATGATAATGATATTCCTACAGATGGAGCATTAACAGTTTCAGATCCATTAAATGGAACAGTAACGATTAATGATGGAGGTACACCAAATGATCCAAGTGATGATATTGTGAGGTATATTCCAAATACAGATTTCAACGGAACAGATACATTTACCTATACAGTTTGTGATAATGCTAGCCCCGTAAACTGTGCTACAGCTACAGTGACAGTAAATGTTTTCACAGATACAGATGGAGATGGAATTGGAGATGTAGTAGATGTAGATGATGATAATGATGGAATTCCAGATGTAGATGAGGGAACTGGAGATACAGATGGAGATGGAATTATAGATAGCTTAGATTTAGATAGTGATAATGATGGTATTTTAGATGTAGATGAAGGAGGTAATGGAAATTTAGATACGAATGAAGATGGAGTTATTGATAATAATGATACAGGATATCAAGATGCAAATAATGATGGACAAGCAGATGATTCGATAGACACAAATGAAGAACCAGATATAGATGGAGATGGAGTACCGGATTATCAAGATTTAGATAGTGATAATGATGGTATAAATGATGTAATTGAAGATGAAAATGTAGATGTAAATAATGATGGCGTTGCTGACGGTCCTGATACAGATGGAGATGGTATTGTAGATAGCGTAGATAATGATCAAAGTGGATTTGGTGAAGGAGTTGGAGGAGAGTCTACAAATACAGATAGCGATGGAGATGGAGTACCAGATTATCAGGATTTAGATAGTGATGATGATGGAGTTAATGATGTTGTTGAAGGAGGGAACGATGATCTTAATGGAGATGGTTTAGTAGATGATCCAGGTATAGATAGTGATGGAGATGGTATTGCAGATAGTGTTGATGAAGATGATTCAAATTTTGGAGATGAAGGAAATGACGATATTAACAATACAGATCCTACAGATCCAAACAGTGGTGGAAATGGAGTGGTTTTCGATAGTGGTAATGATATTGATGGAGATGGTATTGCAGATAGTGTTGATGGAGACAGTACAATATTTGGAGATGCAGAAACTTGTTTGGAGCCTTATAATTTAATGTCGCCAAATGATGGTAATTCAGCAAATCAAACATTATATATTCCTTGTATTGAATTATATCCTAACAATACGATCAAGGTTTTCAATAGATGGGGGAATCTAGTATATACTGCAAAAGGCTATAATAATAATTCTGTTTCATTTACTGGACTATCCAACGGTCGTGCAACTGTTGGTGTAGATGAAAAATTACCTGTGGGAACATACTTTTATGTAATGGAACTAGGAGATGGTTCTAAACCTAAAACAGGATGGTTGTATTTAAATAGATAGAAGGAAAACAAGTAAAGAAAGTATAATTTATGAAGGGACAAAGAAAAAAAATACTGTTGATGTTTATGCTGTTTTTATCAGTATACGAATTGAGTTTTTCTCAGCAAGATCCTCAATACACACAATATATGTACAATACAATGAGTGTAAATCCAGCATATGCAGGTTCTAATGGACATACAATTATTACGGCACTAGCCAGAACACAATGGGTTGGAATTCAAGGAGCACCAGATACACAAACGTTAAGTTATGATACAACTATTGGTTATAGTGGAGTTGGTTTAGGGGTTAATTTAACAAATGACCAAATTGGTCCTTCTCAGGAAATCTATTTAGATGCAAATGTGTCCTATACAGTCAGATTAAGTGAAGAAGGAAATCTATCTTTTGGTTTGAAATTAGGAGGACGTCATTTAGCTATAGATTGGAGCAAAGGAACGGCTCGCCAACAAGAACGTCCTTTTAGCCAAAATGTAAGTGAGTTTTTACCAACAATTGGAGCAGGAATCTATTATCATAAATCAAACTGGTATGCAGGAATAGCTGTGCCAAATATTTTACGAACAGATCATTATGATGATACGATTGCAACTATTGCGAATGGAGATGGAGATATTGCTGAAGAACGTTTGCATTTCTTTGGGATTGCTGGGTATGTTTTTGATTTAAACGCTAATTTAAAATTTAAGCCAGCTACTTTGGTAAAGGTTGTTAACGGAGCGCCTTTGTCTTTAGATATTTCAGCAAATTTTTTGTTTAATGAAAAAGTTACTGGAGGTGTAGCTTGGCGTTGGGACGATTCAATTAGTGCTTTGTTAGGATTACAAGCCACTGATAATTTGCATATTGGATTTGCATATGATTTAACAACTTCAAATTATAGTAATTTTAATTCAGGAACTTACGAATTAATGGTAAAGTGGGAGGCTTCAAGAGGACAAGTAATGAAATCTCCAAGGTTCTTTTAAATTGGTGATTTATGAAGAAAATATTGTGTTTTTATTTAATGTTTTTCAGTGTTTTTAGCTACACACAACGTAAGTATGCAGCAGATAGATATTTTAAAGAGTATGCATATAAAAAATCAGCAGAATTATATAAAACGTTATATGATAAGGGAGATGATTCACAGTTAGTGATAGGGAGATTAGGAGATTCTTATTATTATAATATGAATCTTACTACTGCAGAAAAGTGGTATAAATTATTGTTAGATAAATATGAAAAAACAGCTTCTCCAGAGCATATTTTTAGGTATGCACAAGTTCTAAAAAGTAACGGAAAAGTTAAAGAATCTGATAGTTGGTTACGAAAATTAAAGCAGGTTAGAGGAAAAGACTCTAGAGCATTGGCTTTAGATAATAACGAAGATTATTTTGTAGAATATTCGAATAAGAAGAAAACCTTTGTTAATTTAAAAAACTTAGATATTAATACGAAATATTCTGATTTTAGCGGTTTTATTTTTGGGAATAAACTATACTTTGCTTCTACAAGACCAGAAGGTAGCAAGTTTGATAGGAAGTTATATAAATGGAATAATCAACCTTTTTTAAATGCTTATGTGGCTGAAGCAAATTTAACTGATGATACTACTTTGAGCTTATCGGTAAATAATGCTAAAAAGATGCCTTCAATTAATACACGTTATCATGAATCGAATGTGATATTGACTATGGATGGAGAAACCATGTATTTTACAAGAGATAATTATAATGGAGATGAGTTAAAAGTAGATAAAGACAGGGTTACTCATTTAAAAATATATAAAGCTTCATTAAAAAATGGAAACTGGGATGAAGTAGAAGAGTTACCTTTTAATAATGACAATTATTCCATAGGTCACCCAGCATTGAGTCCAGATGAAAAAACATTATATTTTGTATCAGATAAACCAGGAGGAATAGGGGCAACTGATATTTATAAAGTAGCAATTAATTCAGATGGAAGCTATGGCGAAGTAAAAAATCTTGGTCCTACAATTAATACAGAAGGAAGAGAAATGTTTCCAAGCGTAGATAGAGATGGAACTTTATATTTTGCATCAGATGGCCATTTAGGACTTGGAGCTTTAGATATATTTGAATCAAAAACTTCAGAAAATAGTTTTACAACACCAGTAAATTTAGGAACGCCTATTAATGGAGCTTTAGATGATTTTGGTTTTGTTATTAGTGATGATAAATCATACGGATACTTCTCTTCTAATAGGAAAGGAGGAAAGGGAGATGATGATATTTATAGTTTTGTAATTTATCGTTGTAAAGAAGATATTGCGGGAATTATTACTGATTCTAAAACAGGAGAACCAATCTCAGGAGCGGTAGTTCGATTAATAGATGAAAAGGGTGAACCAGTAAGTAAACAAATTACAGGAATAGATGGTAAGTATGCATTTAAAGAAATTGCCTGCGAAAATAGTTTTACTGTTTCAGCAGTGAAAGACGATTATAGGAATAATCAGAAAATAGCAGCGACAGAAGACATAAATAAGAAAGTCATTAATACAGACTTAACATTAGAATCTTTAATTGTAGAAACACCAGAAACTGTAGCACAAATTATCATAAAACCAATCTATTTTGATTTTGATTTATATACTATTAGAGAAGATGCAGAATATGAATTAGAACATATTGTTTCTGTGATGAAAAATAATCCAGATATGAAAATTCGTATAGAATCACATACAGATAGTAGGGGACCAAGTGCATATAATCGTTTTTTATCAGATAAGAGAGCAAAAGCTACTAGAGATTATATAGTTTCAAGAGGCATTGTGCCTGAGCGAATTGAAAGTGCTATAGGATATGGAGAAGATCAATTACTAAATAATTGTAATAATACTAATAAGTGCACAGAAGCAGAACATCAGCAAAATAGGCGATCATATTTTTATATTATAAAAGAAGGAGATAATATATCAATAACTAGTACTATTAAAGGAGGAGATAACGAAGGTGAAAAGTATTACGTTGTATCTTCTAAAGATACGTTATATAGTATTTCTAAAAAATTTGAAACTACTGTTGCTAATATTAAGAAAATGAACGGGCTAACAACTAATAATATACAGTTAGGGCAAAAATTGAAGGTTAAAGAATAATAGATATAGATTAAAGATAGATTGACAACATTTTGTTAAATGTAAACTATTCGTCATTCACAATTAGTAATTTAATGGTAGTTTTGTAGGAAAAACAATTGATTTATATACAATTAATACTATTACTAGGAATCTTTTTACAAGACATAAAAGAAAGAAAAGTATATGTTTTTCTATTGCTATTAGCTCTTTTAGTAGGAGGATATACTTATTATGATAATACATTTACGCCACAACTCTTTTTTATAAACATATTTACAAATGCAATGGTAGTTTCAATCATTGTGTTGTTGTTGTTTCTGTATACAAAATTTAAGATTAGAAAAAACTTTTTTCAAGCCATAGGATTCGGAGATATACTTTTTTTTCTAGCATTGTCGGTTAGTTTTCCAACAATTACATTTTTAGTGTTATTCTCATCATCATTATTATTTTCTTTACTATTATTTATTTCCATAAAATCTAAACTAAATAATAAAGCAGTTCCTTTAGCAGGATTTCAAGCACTATTTGTATTTTTAATTTTATTCATAAATTTGGTGTTTAATATTTTAAATCTATATGCTATTTAAATGAAAGAGAAAGACTATGATATTTCTACCGATTTAATTCAACTAATTCCTTCAGAATTAGCATATCAATACAGAATTATACCTGTTGAAATAAAAGACGAAGCATGTGTTTTTTTAACTGATAAAGAAGATGTTGATGGACTTCAAAATGAGCTAGAGATCATTTTAGGAAAAACAATACACTTAAAAGAAGAAGAAGAAGAACATATCAATAATTACTTGCTTACTAATTACAGAAAGCGAAAAAGTAATTCAACTTCAACATTACATTATTCAGATGATTTTTTGTTGAATATTATACATGAAGCAAAAGAAATAGGAAGTAGTGATATTCATTTTGAAGCATTTGAAAAGCAAAAACGAGTGCGTTTTAGAATAGACGGAAAACTAATAGAAAAATATTTAATAGCTATAGAAGAATATCCCAAAGTTGTCAATCGTCTTAAGATTATGGCAGGAATGGATATTTCAGAAAAAAGATTGCCACAAGACGGGAGAATTAATATTACTACGCAATATGAAGATTTCGATATAAGAGTTTCTTCTTTACCAACGTTGCATGGAGAAAAGTTAGTGCTTCGTATTTTATCTAAGAATAATGTTGCTATTCAATTAGATAAGCTTGGATTTACTTCTGAAGAAATTAATGTTTATAAAAATGCAGTAAAAAAACCGAATGGAATTATATTAATTTCAGGACCAACAGGATCGGGAAAAACAACTACGTTATATGCAACATTAAAAGAATTAAATAAAGAAGAAACAAACATTCTTACCATAGAAGATCCAATAGAATATACCCTTGCAGGAGTGAATCAGGTACAGCTAAAAGAGGATATTGGATTAGATTTTGCGAGTACATTACGAACTTTTTTACGTCAAGATCCAGATGTAATTATGGTTGGGGAGATTCGAGATGTAGCTACAGCAAACATGGCTATTAGAGCAGCTTTAACAGGACATTTAGTATTATCTACAATTCATACGAATTCTGCTTGGGGAACCATTTCTAGATTGATAGATATGGGAGTGCCACCATTTTTGATTGCAAGCACATTAAATGTTAGTGTTGCACAAAGATTAGTAAGAAAATTATGCAATCATTGTAAGAAAGAAGTAGCTACAAAAGATACAGATTTACCTGAAGAAATAGCAAAAGAAGCTATAATACCAACACACTATGAGGCAGTAGGTTGTGAAGAGTGCTATCAAACAGGATATAAAGGAAGAAAAGCAATTTATGAAATTATTCCTGTAACAAAAGCGATTGAAGCAGCTATTAAGAAAGAGGAATTAGAAATAGATAATTATTTAAAAGAACAGCAAATAAAGACATTAAAATATAATGCTATAGAACTCATAAAAAATGGAACAACATCTATTGATGAGGCATATTCATTATTAATTTCGTAGGAAATGAAAAAGCAGCAAAAAACATATATTTTAGGAGTTGTCGTAGTTATTGTATGGGGAATTGTAGGCTATCAAATTTTTAGCTATGCTAATCCAGAATCTGAAGAAATAGCAGAAATAGATTACCAAAAATTCAGACCTAAAGAAAATAAAGAAAAAGAATTGTATACGGTTTCTGTACATGAAAGAGATCCGTTTTTAGATACTTATAAAGCGCCACCAAAGAAGAAAAAAGGAAATTATAAACCAAAACCTAAAACAACAATAGCATTTCCAAATATAGTGTATAATGGAATGGTTGCTAACGGAAATACAAAGTCGTTTATAGTAACTATAAATGGTGCACAACAAATTATGAATAGAGGAGGAGTAGCTAACGAAGTTAAGTTGTTATCGGGTACATTAAGTAAGATTAAAATACGTTATAAAGGAGTAACTAAAACGATTGTAAAATAAAAAATGATTAATTGGGGTAAAAAAAGCAACGCAGGAGCACTGCAATATGTACTTGTTATTGCCACCGTTATAGTCATTATTCTATTAGCTTTTATTCAATTAGTATACTTACAAGAAAAATTGGCAATAAAAAGAAGTCAGTTTAAAGAAGCTATTTATAATGTAAATAATGGATTTGCTTACACAGCGGGGCAAGAAATACCTTACGATGTTATTGTAACGAAAACACTGTCAGAAAATGAAAAAGAAGAGACAGAATTTCTAAAAAAATCATGGGGAGTTTTTGATCTAGTCACGATTACTTCAACAGTAAATAAAGAAACATTTAAAAAAGTAGGATTGTTAGGGAATACAATTCAAAAGGAAATAGCTATTTATTTAGTAGATAATAATACACCTTTAATTGTGGTAGGAAATACAAGAGTTAAAGGAGATGTGTCTTTACCAAAACAAGGAGTAAAAAGAGGAAATATTGCTGGGAACTCTTTTTACGGTAACGTACTCATTAACGGAAATATTCGTTTGAGTTCTAATTCTCTACCAAAGTTAGCACAAGAAACTTCGATTAAAAACATATATAACAAAAGATATTTAAACGATTCAATAAAGAGTATTGAATTAGAGTATGATACTGAACTAATTCAGTCATTTCAAAAATCAACTCAATATTACGGTGTAGATGAAACCATAAAATTAGAAGGTGTTAATTTAAAAGGAAACTTTATTATAGAGTCTACTAGAAAAATAACAGTAACTAGATCGTGTACTTTAGAAGATGTAATTTTAATAGCGCCAACTATAGAAATTCAATCAAATGTTGTAGGTAATTTTCAAGCTTTCGCAACTAAAAAAATTGAAGTAAAAAACAATTGTAAGCTAAAGTATCCATCTGCCTTAGTTGTCTATAATAAAGGTAAAAAAGTAGATGAAGAGGAAGGAATTTTCATAGGAAAAGGAACTACAGTAAAAGGTGCAATTGTGTTTAAACAAAAGGAACAAGAAGGATTTAATTATAATCCACAAATAAAACTAGATCAATCAGCAACTGTAGTTGGACAAGTATTTTGTGAAGGAAATACAGAAATATCAGGAGAAGTAATTGGAGGTGTATACACTAAAAACTTTATAACTAAACAGTACGGTAGTACATATATAAATCACTTATACGATGCAAAAATCAATAGTGAAAAATTACCCTTACAATTTGCTGGATTAGGTTTAGATGCTAAACATAAAGGAGTTGCAAAATGGTTATATTAAAAAAAATAAAAGCATCTTCATTAAATGAAGTAATTGTAGCTACGGTAATTATTGTACTCGTTTTTTCTATAGCTATGGGAATATTAACAAATATTCTAAGAAATAGTATAAAAAGAGATACGCATCAACAAGAATTACTCATAAATGAATTAATCTACGATTTTAAAAATGAAAAGATCACATTACCTTATCTCTCTGAAGAAAAAGACTGGTCTATAGACATTCAAAAAGAAAAAGAAGGCAACCTTACAGTTGTAAATTTTACAGTTATTTCTAAAAAAAATAAAAAGAAAATAACACGAAAAATCATCTATAATGAAGAAAGTTAACGCATTTACATTAGGTGAGCTTTTAGTAGTAATGGTAATAGCAACCATAGTGGTTTCTATGGCGTTTGTAACATTATCAATGGTAAAAAAGCAAGTGTTTTCTATTCAAAAGAATTTTACAGACAAACAGGAAGTGAATTTACTAGAACGTGTTTTATGGCAAGATTTTAATAGTTATGGAATAGCAAATCTAAAAGATGCAAATTCCTTCTATTTTACAAATGGAGTAGAAGCTATTGACTACCAAATTTTCAATAATTTTGTGTTGAGAGGGAAGGATAGTATTTTTGTAACGGTACAAAACAAAGCGATGTTTTTAGATGGAGAAGAAGTAAATAATGGCGTTTTTGATGCTATGAAATTAGAAACAAAAGAATTCTACAAGAGAAGTATTTTTGTGTACTTAGAAAAAGACGCATCATTTTATCTGAATGAATAATATATGGGATTTGAAATAAAAAATATAGAGAAAAAGAAAGGACAAGGAAGTGATGGTTTTGATATTGATCAACTTTTAAAAAAAGAAATTTCTTTTGGAGGAAATTCTTTTTCAAATAAGAAAAAAGAAGCCTTTTATACTGAGTTGTATGTATTGTTACAAGCAGGATTAGAGCTAAAGGATGCTTTACAGTTAATAGCAAAAGAACAGAAGAAAGAAAAAGATAAAGCTGTTTTCAATACCATCATAGAAGAATTGATATCAGGTAAAAACTTTTCAGAAACACTTAAATCGCAACGTTATTTTTCAGATTATGAATATTATTCTGTACAAATAGGTGAAAGAACAGGTACACTACATAGAGTAATTGAAGAATTAAGTCAGTTTTATAGAAGAAAGAACGAACAGCGAAGAATGGTAATTAGTGCATTATCATATCCGTTGATTATATTATTTACGGCTTTTTTAGCAATACTTTTTATGCTGCAATTTGTTGTTCCAATGTTTGCCGAAATTTTCAGACAAAACAAAGTAGATTTACCATGGATTACGAGTAAAATTATCAACATATCAAACTTTACAAAAGCATATTATTGGGTGTTTTTAATAATCATAACAGTGATTATAGTTTTTAGAAAAACATTTGAGAAAAAGTTATGGTATAGAAAATTTAGTGCTTTAATTATCTTAAAAATCCCTTTTGTAGGTGAATATTTACGAAAGATTAAAATAGCGCAATTTACACAAGCTATAACCTTATTAACAGGAGCCAAAGTACCTTTATTGAATGGAATTCAGCTAACTCAAAAAATGATTACTTTTTATCCATTGCAAGAAGCACTACACAAAGTAGAATCAGATATTCTTGTCGGTAAAACACTATCCGAAAGTATAGGGAAGTATTCAATTTTCGATTCTAAAATGGTTTCACTAATCAAAGTAGCAGAAGAAACAAACCAAAACCAAGTAATTTTTGGACGACTTACAAATCAATACAATAAAGAGATAGAATATAAATCTAAAATGCTAAGTTCAGTAATAGAGCCTGTTATGATTTTAATTTTAGGAATTGTAGTAGCCACTATTTTAGTAGCCATGTATATTCCAATGTTTAAATTAAGTACAGTAATTGGGTAATTATAGATAAAAATAATTCAATACAAATTATTGTTTTTTACCTAGTAATAATAAAACGTACTAATTAATGAAAGAGTTGGAATAAGCTAAAAAATACCTTTTCTTTTGGTTGGTTTAAATAATATAAAGACTTGTTAATGTAATACTCGAATAATGTGTGAGGGATAATTTTAGTTAAAAAACTAATCTTTTACAACCTCTTTCAATCGTTTATCTTGATCTATTTCCCAAACATTAAAAGTACCATCGCCATCAAAATCACTAACAGCAGTAGCTCTAGCTTTAAAAGAATTTGTAGAAGCATCTATTATTTCATAACTATAATAAGCCGTTCCTCCTTGTTTTAAATTTGTCGGAGGAATAAAATCAATATCATTAAAATTATCAGCATATTTAGAATTCAGATAGAAAAAGTTCTTCTGTAAACCATATACTTGATTTAATTGAATTTTTGCTTCAATAGCTTTTGCTTTTGTAATTTGAGGCATTAAATTCGGAATTGCAATCATAACCAAAATACCAATAATCACTAAAACAACTAAAAGCTCTTGTAAGTTAAATGCGTCTACTTTTTTATTGATATATTTCAATTTCATATTTTTTGTTTTGTGAGATCAAAAGTATAAAAAATGAAATTATTTTTTACTTTTACAACTTTAATATTTATTGCTACTATGAAAAAAGATAGAAAGTTACAAAGAATGCTCTTTTAAACTGTAGCTTATAAACCAAAACCAATTATCTTTTTAATGATAAAAGATCAATTAATTTACGGAAAAAGTTTTTGTGCGGTAGAACATTCGTATACTAACGAAGGAAAAGAAGTATACTATTGCTTACAACTAAAAAAACAAAAAAAAGAACTACAAGTAGCAAGTTCAGATCAGTTTGATGATTTTGAAGCACTAACTGCACATTTAAAAAGCATAGGACAGCAACATGTTGTTTTAATTGTAAATAATAATCAAGTTTTATCAAAAGAAGTAACAGGAGTAAATGACAATTTAAATGCGTTTCAAAATGCATTTCCAACATTATCTGCAACAAATTTCTATTCACATACACATAGTACTTCAGAAAAACTATTTATAGCAATTGTCCGTAAAGAAATTATAGACAATTTAGTAAATACTTATGCCAAAGCATCAATTGCTGTAGTTGATTTCTCATTAGGAAATTTAGCATTGGGAACATTATCAGAAATGCTAGATGATACAGAAATATATACATCTAATGCATTGGTAGTTATTACAAATCAACAATTAACAAGTATAAAAAGTAAGCAGTTCCAGTTAGAGGAGTATACCATTAATGGAATTGGAATTTCAAGTAATTATATATTACAATTAGGAGCAATTGTTGCATTTTATTTGCAAAAAAATGTTCATCACGACTCTGAAAACCTTGAAGAATTTAAGCAAAAAAGAATTTTTAATTTGGGATATAAAGTCGCTTTAGTTATTATCTTTTTTGGCTTGCTAGTTAATTTTATGGTTTTTAATTCTTACTATGGAAAAGTAAATAGTTTAAATCAAGAATTGTCTATACATCGTGATGCAAAAAATAGATTAAAAGCATTATCGGTAACCGTACAAAAGAAGAAAAAGCTATTATCAGAGTTAGAAAACTCATCAGCATTTTCAGTAGCAAAATACATAGACCAAATCCTAACAGATATTCCTAAAACTATTGTTTTAAAAGAAGCAGCTTATCAGCCTGTTATTGGTAATTTGAAGAAAGGAAAAGAAGCACGATTTTCAAACCATCAAATAGTAGTAAAAGGAGTGTTAAATAACAATATAGATTTTAGCAATTGGATAGATGAAATTGAAAGAAAAGATTGGGTGCAAAAAGTATCAGAATTATCAATAGCAAAAGATAGAAGAAAAACAAAATCTAATTTTCATATTGTAATAACCATTAAATAAATGAGCTTTAAAGGAAAAAACATACTATTACTAGCAGGAGTAATTTTATCGCTACCAATTATTTATTGGTTAAGTATTAAAAAAACGGTAGCTTTAAAAGCAGAATATGAAGTATTAGAAGAAGATAAAAAGGAAATAGAGAATATTTCTTCTACAATATCCTATTTAGAGCAAGAAAACCGTTATATAGATTCTATTTTCAAAAAAGAAAATGTATCAGTTAACAATTCCTTTCAACAAATTATTCTGAAAAAAATAAATGCTTACAAAGAAACAAATGCTATTGAAATTTTAGAATTTAAGAATCCAATTGAAGTTGTAGAAAATCAAATTAGAGTAGAGCTATACCCAATTACAATAAAAGGAGATTTTAATGTATTATTAAAGTTTCTAAGTTTTTTTGAACAAGAAGGATTAGGAGAAATAAAAACTTATACTTTCGAAAAGAAAAAAGAAATTGCAAGAAGAAAAGAATACTTAGTATTACAATTATACCTAAAAAAAATCCTTACATAGTTGGTCTAAAATTAACTTCAAAATTTTGCTAGTTAGGATTTATCCTGTAGCTTTGCTTTTGAAAAAATTGTTTAATTATAAATTGCTAAAATTTACAGATTTTTATGAGAAATTTTTTGTGGATTTTCATGCTATTAATTAGCATGAATAATGTTTTTTGTCAAAATAATGGCGGAGATCCAAACCTTCTTGCTAATTATTCATCTAAAATTTTAAACTTACCAAACTCTCCAAGTTCATATGAGTTTAGTAGATATGGTAATATTGGTCTATCAGAATATACAGGGACTCCATCTATTAATATACCTATATGCAATATTAAAGAAGGAGATATAAACATTCCTGTAACTTTAAATTATCTTTCAGGTGGAATAAAAGTGCCTCAAGAAGCTTCTTGGGTAGGATTAGGGTGGAATTTAAGTTTTGGAGGTATTTACCAAACTATAAATGATGTTGATGATTTAATAACTGTTGTGTCTAACAATAAAATAAGACCAGATTTTTCTAGCTCTAATCCTGGGTTAATAACTTATTATCCTAAACCTTCAGGGATAGATTATCCTGTTCCTAATCCGCGTCAAAATGATGTAGGAACTGAGATTCCTATGCAACCAATAACCAATACTTTTAGTATGATAAAGGCATATAAACATATGGTGCCAATGAATGGTATTTATACTAAGGTAGATAAACTTTTTGATAATGAGGATATAGATTCCGAACCAGATTTTTTTACAGCAAATTTTTTAGGACATAAGCTTGATTTTATGTTTGATTTTGAAACAGGGACAATAAAAATCTTAAATGAAGTAGGCTATAAAATTGAGTTGATAGAAGACGGTAATGATGAAGATTTCAGAATTAAAGGATATGATTTTACAATCACTTCTATGGAAGGGGTCAAATATTATTTTGAATTAGATGAACGAATATTAAGATTTGAATCTCATCCGTTTCCTGGAAGTAGAAATAAAATACGATCTAGAAATTGGAAGTTAACAAAAATAGTAGATCAAAAAGGAAATCAAATAATTATTACTTATCAGAATATAACAAATGCTTTAAATAGTCCGAGTTATACACAAACTTATACACAAACATTATCAAGTAGTACTTATGGGCCAATAACAGGGGCAGGAGGACATTTGAGTGATGCAAATGGAAGAGAATTTGATTTTTATGGTGGAAATTTTCCATATGAAACATATATACCATACAGAGAAAATGCAACCAAAGTAAATACGTACTATGATATTACTAGTCAAAATGTATTATTGCCTAATAAAATAAAATGGTCTTCAGGCGAACTTAATTTTTATACATCAAATCGTATTGATATTAATAAAAGAAAAAAATTAGACTCTATAGTTCTAAATAATGGTATAAAGGATATAAAAACTTTCACATTTAATTATAATTATTTTGATAGTCAAAGTGGGTTTAATACTATTAAAAGGAAAAATGAATTGAATCATTTTTCTGAAAGTGAAATAAATAAACGTTTAAAATTAGAAGGAATTGTTGAAAATGGAATAAAATCTCACGAGTTTCATTATAATACAATGCTATTACCACCTAAGAATTCAACAGCTATTGATTTTTGGGGATACTTTAATGGGAAAAATAATATTAGTATTACACCTAATCCAACAAATATTATAAATAGGTCGGCATTTACTTTATTATCTAATGGAAACGATAAATCTCCTTCTGAGAATCATAGTAAGGCTTGTATTTTAGAGAAGATTGTTTATCCTACAAAAGGGTATACAATTTTTAATTATAAGTTAAATGAAGCAGACAACTATTTTTCATCACCTAATATAGATTTCCTAAAAGAGGGTAATGGTTTAAGATTAGAAAGTAAAATAAATTACACAAAACTTAATGTGAAGAGTGATGAAGTTCATTATGAATATCATAATGGTAAAAGTTTACTTCCATTAAATGTAAAAAAGGAATATGCAGTTTATCATGGAACAAATGTAATTGGGCAAATGAATGGGGGATTATATAATTATCATTATGTAGACATTTTAGAAACAAACTCAAATAACGCAGTAAGTTTGAGATCTTTTTTAGGAGATAGTTTTGTAGGATATGGAAAAGTGGTAATAGAAAATAGAAATGGCAATGAAACAAATGGAAGAATAGAAAAGGAGTTCCAAAACAAAGCAAGTAGTGTTATAGAAATAGGTTATGGTAAATATGACATGAGTATTAGTACAAAAAGAAGGGAAATTAATAACGGATCTTTATTGGAAAAACGAACTTATGATAAAACAAATAATATTGTCGAAAAAGAAAAATATGAGTATACAAACTTTTCTTCTAGTTTAGACTATGGAGTGAAAATATCATATGCTGGTGGTCATTTTTATACTTTTTTGAGCCCAAATGCTGAGTATAATACAGTAAGTGTAACACCAGTACATTTATTAGCTTTCTATCCTATTTTTTCTAATAAAACATTATTAAAGAATCAAGAGCAAGTGTATTATTATCAAGGAGATAGTACAAAGACGTTTACAGAATATAGATACGATGGTTTACGAAGACTGACCCAAAAAAAGGTAAAGAATTTAAATGATAATCAATTTAATTATGTAAGTTATTTATATGCAAGTGGAGATGATTTTTTAGAAAAAAATATGTTAATGAGCATGAAATCAATGACTAATTTTAATGTAGAAAGTTTAAATCGTTCAATTGTAAATAGCGTGAGTTTAGAATACTTTAAAACGAATGAAGGTTTATTATTACCCAATATAATTAGAGAGAGCACAGCTAATAGTGTGCGTAAGGAAATAGTTTATAATAAGTATGACTCAAAAGGTAATATTATTCAATATACAATTAAAGATGGAATTTCTACGGTTCAGCTATGGGGCTATAATAAAAATTATGTAATTGCAGAAATTAAAAATACAACTATAAATGAAATAACTTCTGAGTTAGATATTACAGAAAATGAATTGTTAAATTATAATGAAACAAATCTCTCAATAATAAATGATTTAAGAACAAGATTACCAAATACAAGGATAACTACATATAGTCATATTCCTTTAATAGGAGTTTCGAGTATAACAGATCATAGAGGGCAAACTACCTACTATTCGTACGATAGTCAAAATAGACTAGAGTTTATTAAAGATTTTCAAAATAACATACTAAAAGAATATAAGTATAATTATAAAAACTAAGATAGCTATGAAAAGATATATATTACTATTAGTTTTTTTATTACCAACAATTGCATTATCTCAATTAGATGATAATATTATTATAGAAAATGAAATAATAACCAATGATAGAAAAGTAGAAGCAACGAATAGTATTTTAATCCGACCAAATACAATTATTCAATCTGGGATAACTTTTACAGCGAAAATAATAACAGATTCCTACCTGCCATTGTCTTTAAGTAATGAAAATTATGTGTTGACTAGAGATTTTCAAGTAGGAACAACTACAGGAGAAATTGATTTTAATAAAGATGTTATAGAATCAATAGTATACTTTGATGGTTTAGGTAGAGCCAAGCAAAGTATAGGTATAAAACAATCTGCAAACCAAAATGATATAGTAACTCATATTGCTTATGATGGTTTTGGTAGAGAAGCTGAGGAATATCTGCCATATGTTGTTGAAAATAAAACAGGAGAGATTAATTTAGAAGCAAAAAATAGAACACAGCAATATTATCAAACGAATTATAGTAATGATTTTATAGGTGTTGGAGATGTAAATGATATAAATGCTTATTCAAAAAAGATGTTTGATAATTCTCCTTTAAATAGAGTTTTACAACAAGCTTCTCCAGGTAAAGATTGGGCATTAGGAAATAGTCATGAAATAAGATATGAGTACCTATTAAATGATGGTCCGCAAGAAAATGGAATTATTCATCATACATTTTATGCTAATAGTGATTATAAAGAATGGGAACCAATAGGGGATACTTACTTGTCATCAGGTATGCAAGTTATTTTTAATGGAGGTCCTAATAGTGGAGGTTGGGGATGTAAGTTACCAATCAGTTCTAGCTTAACTGGAGGAGATAAAGTAAAAATTACTTATGATCTTAATAATCCAGATGTTTCTATAGAAACAAGACTATATTATAAGGTCAAAGGAGAAACAAATGCAAGGTCAATTATTTTAGCATATGAAGCAGCTCAAGGAATAAATTCTCATGAACTAACATTACCTGAGAATACTTCATCAGTTTTGTATTTTCAAGTTTTTGTTCCTTATGGAATAAAAAATCATTTTGACCTAGCATACTTTGACTTAAGAAAAGTAGAAAATATTATTGAAGAAAATCATATAAGAAAGTATTATACCAACTCAATATGGAATGATGCTGAAAATAAATATGATATATCACTTTTAAATAGTGGTGTTTATACAAAAGGAGCATTGTTTAAAACAACTGTTAAAGACGAAAACTGGCAGCCAAACCAAGAATTTATAAATGATCATACGGTAGAAGAGTACAAAAATAAAAAAGGTCAGATTATTTTAAAAAGAAGATACAATAATAATGTTAAACACGATACATATTATGTGTACGATGTTTTTGGTAATTTAGTATTTGTAATACCGCCTAAAGTTAATGTTACAGATGGAGTTTCTGATTTAGAGCTATCAGAGTTATGTTATCAGTACCTTTATGACGCAAGGCATAGATTGGTGAAAAAGAAAATTGCAGGAAAAGGTTGGGAATCTATTATTTACGATAAGTTAAATCGTCCAGTATTAACACAAGACTCTAATTTAAGAGCTAACAAAAAATGGTTGTTTACAAAGTATGATGTGCTAGGTAGAGTTATTTATACAGGTATTTATACAGATACAAGTGAACCGACTTTAGATCAAGCTGGAATGCAAAATCACTTTGATACAACCAATAATTCAGCTGAAAAGTATTATGAAGAGAAATTAACAACAGTTGGAACTTCTGGTGTGTATTATTCAAATGTTGATTTTCCAAGTGCAAACACGGAAATCTTAACAGTAAACTATTACGATAATTACACCTTCGATAGAGCAGGAGGACCAAGTTCGGTAAATTTATATGGAGAAACTGGAACTGCTACGACTAGAGTAAAAGGTTTAGCAACTGGTACTAAGGTGAAAGTATTAGATACAAATGATTGGATTACTACGGTTACCTTTTATGATGAGAAAGCAAGGCCAATCTATGTATACTCAAAGAATACCTATTTAGAAACTACAGATATCGTAGAATCTAAAATAGATTTTGTAGGAAGAGTTGAAGAAACGAAAACTACGCATCGAAAAACAGGTAAATCTGATATTGTAACGATAGATACGTTTGAGTATGATCATGTTGGAAGATTACAGAATCAAAAACAAATAATTAATAATCAGGAAACAGAGACAATTGTAGCGAACACCTATGATGAATTAGGACAGTTGGTTGCTAAAAAAGTAGGAGGGAATTTACAAAAAGTAGATTATACCTATAATGTACGTGGCTGGTTAACAAAAATTAATGAAGATGCTGATAATAATGACGATGATTTGTTTAACTTTGAGATAAAGTATAACAATCCAAGTTCAGGAGTGGCATTATTTGATGGAAACATAACACAAACAAGTTGGCAAACAACCAATGTAGGTACTTCTAAAAAAACGTATACCTATGCTTATGATGCGTTAAATAGAATCACAGCAGCCACAGGAGCTACTACTACAAATTATAATATTTCAGGAATTACCTATGATAAAAACGGAAATATCGAAAATCTCATTAGAAGAGGACATATAGTAGCGAATCCGGATATTACCAGAACAGAAGATTATGATGTAATGGATAATTTAGTGTATACCTACGACGGTGGAAATAAGCTCAAAAAAGTATTAGATAATGGAAACGGTACCTATGGTTTTAAAGATGGAACTAATATAGCTACAGAGTACATTTATGACTTGAATGGAAATATGAAAACTGATGCAAATAAAGGGATTGTAGATATTACCTATAACCATTTAAACTTACCTACAAAAGTAAGTATGGGAAGTAATGAAAAAGCAGGTGTAGTTCTTACTGGTACTATTGATTATGTTTATGATGCAGCAGGTATGAAGTTATCTAAAACAGTTACCGAACTTAGTAGCACAAAACCTCCAGCTATTGTAACAGAATATGCAGGTAGTTATATTTATGAGAATAATGAATTGCAATTCTTTAATCACCCAGAGGGATACGTAAAACCCGAAAACACTGGGTTTAGTTATGTGTATCAGTATAAAGATCATCTTGATAATGTACGATTAAGTTATACAGATGCAAATAAAGACGGTGTAATTACTCCAACCACAGAAATCATTGAGGAGAAAAACTATTATCCTTTTGGATTAGTTCAGAAAGGATATAATAATGTTGTAAATTCTTTAGGAAACTCTACTGCTGAGAAGTTTGGGTATAATGGAAAAGAGTTAAACGAAGAATTAGGTTTAGAGTGGCACGACTTCGGAGCCAGAAACTACGACCCTACATTAGGTAGATGGATGAATATAGACCCTTTAGCTGAAGAGTTTGAAAGTTATTCACCTTATAATTCTATGATGAATAACCCAATTAATTTTATTGATCCTGACGGTATGGCTGCGAGATGGGTGCCAGATGAGAATGGAGACTTGATTGCAGAGAAAAACGACAATAAAAAAACTTTAGCCGCCAACTATAATATGTCAGAGTCTGAGGCTCAAAAGTTAATCGACTCACAAGGATTGTCTCTAGATTCTAATGGAAATATTAAGGAAGGACAAAAGCTAACTTTGGATAATACTTATACAAGGTCTATAAAAAAATCTATTGGAAGTGATGAAAAAACAGATCCTTATGATGGTTATAATTGTTTTAGTTCTTGTGTAAAAGGAACTAATGGGGAGGAAATTAGACCAAGGAATGAAGAAGAATATTTTAATAGTTCTAATATGTATTCAATAGACTTCTATTTAAAAACTGAAACGACACCAGTAGCTGAGAGTGAAGCAAAATTTGGAAAAACAATTATTAGAGTAGCAAATGAAGCTAATGTTAGTGAGCATGCTGTTGTTTATTATGGTAAAAGTAATAATGGTACAAAATATGCCTATACAAAAGACGGTCCAATCGTAAAACCAAGAGTAACTACATTAAAAGATGCGGTTTCAGGTTACGGTAGAATTAGAGGAACGAAAGTTGAAAAAGGTATTATTACAAAAATATACGAGAAAATTACAGGAAATGTTTCAAAAAATACTTATAATTCTGGTTTTTATAACCCTAAGTAGTTGTTCTAAACAGTACAACAAAAATTTATTAGAAATTACTTCTGACAATAATAAAATTATTTTGAATGATAATGATTTTAAAATAACTAAAAATCTTAATCGTTTAGAAATTAAAATTATTGATACTAGTAAATTGGATTCAATTAAAAAGCTAAAAGATTGTAGCATGTTACTTTATTATAAGCATAAATATATTATCGAAGGTAACTTTTATAAAAGCTCTAAAAAACCTAAAAAAAAATGTGACTATTTTTTTCCTGAAGATAAAGATCAGAGAATCAAAATATGGGATGATGATTTAATTATTTTATTACCAATAAAATAAATTATAACGCCCTGCTAGTGCGGTGATGTATCAAAATGGAGCTTTTGATTTTTACTAAGAGATAAATGCTGTAATTCAGTTAATTATGAAATATATGCCGCTCTAAAAGGGCGGTATATTATATTCATAGAACTATTAAAGTTTTGTTAGAGCTTATAAAAGCTAGATTTATTTCTGCTTTGTGTACTAAATTGGCGCTTAAAAAGCTATGAGTTGTATAAAATGTAATTACAAACAACGATTTTATTGTAAAGATTGTAAGAAATATTTTTAATCAGGATATAGTTATCGGGCATACAAACCAGATACGAATACTTTTATTACAAAGCTTCTTAAGGAAGGGTGTGGTGACCCGATAGCTCGGATTTATAATCCGTGCAGAGTATGAGTAAGAAACTTGAATTTTACTATTATATAAATCACGTTATTTTAATATAACGTGGTTTTTAAATTTTTATGGAAATGCAATTACACCTTAACTAATTTCTAAAAAAAATAAAGCTACAATAAAAAACATTTAATGCTTATATTTGTAGCAAATGAAAAATATAGCAAAAAACATTCGTCATTTACGTAAACTAAAAAAGCTTACACAAGAGCAATTTGCAGATAATTTGTCAATTACACGTTCTAGAGTTTCTTCTTATGAAGAAGGACGCTCAGAGCCTTCTATAGAAACTTTAATAGACTTTTCAAACTACTTTAAGTTACCCATAGATATATTGGTAAAAAATGATTTAACCTACGCTACAGATACATCATTTATCGAGATAGGAAATCAGCGTGTGTTATTTCCTATTGCTGTAGATAGTGCTAACGAAAATATGATTGAAGTAGTTCCTACGGAAGCTTCTGCGGGGTATTTATTAGGCTATAACGATCCAGAATATATAGAACAATTACAAAAAATAAAACTACCATTTTTACCAACGGGAAAACACCGTGCATTTCCTATTAAAGGAGATTCAATGCATCCAATGAAAGATGGCTCGTACGTAGTAGCAAGGTTTGTAGAAGATATTAACGATGTAAAAGATGGAACTTCGTATATCATCATTACAAAAAATGATGGAATGACATACAAGCGTGCCTACAATAAAATAGAAGAAAGCAATACTTTATTACTTGTTCCAGATAATAAAAACTACGAACCATATAATGTGCCAATTACAGAAGTGGTAGAATTATGGGAATTTACTTGTAGCATTAATACACAAGAATATGATGAAAAAGAGCTGAAAATTAGTAGCATCGCTACTATGTTAACGCAGTTAGGAGTAGAGTTAAAAAGTTTAGCAGAATTACAAAAGTGAATTATGCAATAGTAGACATAGAAACTGATGGAGGTGTAAAAGTTACCGAGATAAGTATTTTCATTTTTGATGGAGAAAAAGTAGTCAATGAATTTACAACATTAGTAAATCCTGGAACCTATATTCCAGCGCATATTACGCGTCTTACAGGTATTACAAATGCCATGGTTAAAAACAGTCCTCGTTTTGAAGAAGTAGCCAAAGAAATTTACTTAATTACTGAAGGTTGTGTGTTTGTGGCTCATAATGTCAATTTTGATTATGGAATTTTAGGAAAAGAATTTAAGTCATTAGGATTAACATACCGAAGAAGAAAGCTTTGTACAGTTCGTTTATCACGAAAATTACTACCGAATAAGCAATCGTATAGTTTAGGGAAATTATGTCTTTCAGAAGGTATTTTTATAGAAGATAGGCACCGAGCAAGAGGTGACGCAGCTGCAACAGTAACGCTATTTGAAAAATTAATAGCGAAAGATAAAGTCGATGATTTTAAAGTTATCAATGCATTTTTAAATCCAAGATCTAAAGAAGCTACGCTACCACCATTATTACCTAAAGAGGTGTTTGAAAACTTACCTCAAAAACATGGTGTTTATTACTTTTGGAATGAAGATAAAGAAGTTATCTATGTAGGAAAAGCAAATAATATAAAGCAACGTGTACTGAGTCATTTCCACGACAAGAAAAAGAAAGAAATTACAATGTGCATGGCAACAGCTAACATAACCTACGTAAAAACAGGAAGCGAATTATTAGCGCTGTTATTAGAATCTGCAGAGATAAAAAGGCTTTTTCCTAAATTCAATAGAGCACAGAGGAGAATTCGTCATAGTTATGCATTATTCAGTTATGCAGACAGAAAAGGAATCATACATTTAGCGTGGAATAATTTAAAGTTGATAAAGAAACCAATACTAAAATTTTATACGGTAGCAGAAGCTAGAAGTTTTGTAGAAAAACTATGTAGTAAGTTTGAGTTGTGTCCTAAATATTGTCATTTACAAACCAATGTTACAACTTGTTTTCATTATCAAATTAAAGAATGCAGAGGGATTTGTAGAGAAGAAGAAGCAATAGAAAGTTATAATGCACGTGTACAAACTGCAATAGCATCATTAACTTTTAAAAGTGATGATTTTGTGTTATTAGAAAATGGAAGAAATGAAAAAGAGGTAGGGTATGCTTTAGTTGTTAATAGTATATACAAAGGCTATGGTTATTTAAAAAAACAGAAAAAAGAATATACACCAGAAGATTATATAAATCACTTACAACCGCAATTTGATAATCAAGATATACGAAGAATTCTAAATGCTTATTTACGAAAAAATGAAGAAGCAATAGTGTCTTTAAATATACAATCGCATTCTATGGATGCAGATGATGAACTAGTATTATTTAAAATTTAGTAAAGTTGATATTTTAGTTTCAGCGTTTTAAAAAAGTAATTGAATGTTCATTGTTTAACAATAGTATGTATAAACCACTAGTCAAATCTGCAACAGGAATTGCATTGGTGTATTCAGAATTCTCATATACTTTTTGTCCTGTCTGATTAAAAATAGCAATTTGTTGTATCACTTCTGAAGGATTACGTAAACCACCTATAGAAATTTCCTGTTGTGCAGGATTAGGGTATGCAAAAACACCGTCTGTTATATTTTTAAAAGCAGTAATGTCTTCATTATAAACACCTGAAACTTCATAATATCCAACTGAGTTATAATCAGAATAACCGTCTTGCAAGTTTCCTTCTCCGGCTCCTTGAACCGATAAGTAATATATTCCAGGAGTTACATCAGCTTCTAATGCAGCATACATATCTAAATTAGGGTTATTTGAAAGAAGCTCCTCTCCATTTACATCTAATAACTTAGCTTCTATGTTTAAATTGGTATAAAAACTAGAAGTAAAATTAAAACGAACTTGCCCACCAGTGGTAGCAAATTTAAAAACATCTACATCAGATGTAGTTTCAATAATTCCTGTATTATGCTGAGGAAATACCGCCATGTTTTGTAATGTATTTAATAAAGTAGCATGAGAAGTAGTAGTATTGGAGTGGTCATCAGGACGAAATCCAAAACCATTTTGAGAAGCCATAATAGCAATATCATCTTCCTTATTATTGGCATCTTCATATTCTCCTTTACTCCATTGCGTTACCAACCCTAAATAACTGACTCCCATAATAGGAGCCCAATCGCCATGTCCTAGATAATATTCAGACGTCAATGTTCCATCATGACTTAATCCTAAAGTATGTCCAATTTCATGAGAACCAGATTCTCCTGCACTCACATGATTAGGATGGAAAACCCAACAAGGTTCTTCTTTAACTCCATTTTTAGGCCATGTAAAAGAGTTTACGTAAGCAATACCGCCGCCGCCTGGGTTAGCGTCATCTGTTGGAGTAAAAATACACATCATACGCTGATTAGGAGGAGTGTTATTATAAACAGTTCTATTGGTAGTAATATTAAGATCAAATGGTCGGAAATCTTCAGAAATGATATTCCAGATTTCAGTAATTTCAAAAGCATCAAAACGAGAAGCTGCGGCATCTATAAAACCATCTTCAGTATCCCATGAAGTATCGGTAACTTGTTCGCCATCAAAATCCAAATACACGACAAAATTAGAACTGGGATAACTCTGTAAATCAGGGATAACAATATTTTTTTTTCTTGGAGCTGTATTAGAATATTTAGAGTTTGGATATCCTATGCAAACGATATCATCTATAGGTTGTTCTGTAATAATAATTTGATGATTAGTGTTCTCTGAAAAAACATAGGCTTTGTTAGTATTGTACATAAGTATTTTTCCATGTATAGTAGTATTATTCTTATATAATTGAAAAGAGCTGTGAGGCTCTTCAGTAATAGTTCCTAATAAACTCAAATTATTTTGTGTAGTTATGCGATGTTGTATTGCAATTGAAATGGCTTTACCATCAGGTAATGTTATGGTAGAAGAATTAGAAGTATTTTCTATAAATAACGAATTGATTTGCTTTTTAGAAACAATACTACTTTTTGTTTGTTTTTGAGCGTATAAAGGAGCTTTTAAAATAGTAAAAAAGCAACAAATAGAGAGAATATAGTAATACATACAAGGTTTTTTATAGGGAGAAATTGGCATGTATGTAAGTATTTTAAGGATTAAATTGTGCATGCAACAATATAAAAAATATTGATTTAAAAACATAAAATTATGAAATCTTAAAAAAATAAAAACTATTTAATGTTAGGTGTTTTTTTTGTTAAAAAAATATGAACGAACACGATTTAGTAATTTTTTATTGAATTATTCTTGTTTTTTCATATATTTGATCGACTATTTATCAAAAGCTCATGAGCGCAAAATAATATGGCGTCTGATAAAAGAGTCAACAATAAAAAATTAACCACCCAAAACTAAATTTATGACAACCCCCCGAATTTTAGTTGCCAGTCTGGCGGCTATTGTCCTTATGACCTCATGTCAAGACGAAGCTATCGAAAACAACGTATCAAGTACTACAGATTTAACACCACAAGGAACTATTATAGTAGATGGTGAACCTATGTATGCTGGATATGGATACGATCCTGTTAGAGACCGAGCTTTCAGGAATGCGATAGATCCGTGGAGTACTTTTGAAAGTACTGATATTAGAGAAGCACTTGCTGTAGAAGTAACTACCATAGAAACAAAAGAAGAAATAGAAAAATTTGTTGGTAGAAACTTCTCACTAGATGTAAATATTGGTATAGACATATTTCAAATAGGTCTCGAAATTTCTAATGACATTGAGAAGAAAACAACTATAGATGCAAATCATGTTACCGTAATTGCTAGAATAAAATCAAGAACAGGTAAATATCTATGCGATGCTTATCCTTTCTTAACTACAAGAGCAGAACAAACAATTAATAGAGGAAGTGCCAAACGTTTTATTGGTAACTACGGATTATTGTATGTTGATACTCGTATTGTAGGAGGTGAAGTGTACTATGTATATACGTACGATTACAGAAGAATTAGCCAATGGAATAAATCTGAATTTAAAGCAAAAGTAACTGCTCAAATAACAGAAAGATTTGGCTTAACAGCTGGCGGAGGTGTAACAAGTACCGATAGCCAATTAATTAGCAACGCGCAAAAAACAGCTAGTATTACATCTACAATTCCAGGATTCTCTCCTAGAATTATTACTGATTTAGAGCAAGTAAATGAAGAAATTGCTGGAATTCAAAACTACTTGAATAGCAATCCGCAAAAAGCTACTACTATAGAAATGGTATTAACTCCTTTCCATAATTTTATAAAAGAAGATTATCCATCTTTTGGTAGCGACTTGGAGAACGAATACACTAAGTATTTAAGTAATTTACAAGGAAACTAATAGCATAAAAATTTAAGAGACTGTCTAATATAAGTATCATTTTGAAAAAAATGACAAGGATTGATATGTCTAGAAATATGGAGAATTTCAAATAATAAATAAGCAAGACAATAGGTTCTTACATACTTTTTAGACAGCTCTTTTAAAATAGATATAAAACTTTTTACTAGTATGAGTTATAAACACATAATATTAGTTATAGTAACAAGTACGTTGTTATTTAGTTGCCAAGAAAACGAAAATATAACGCAATCAGATACTACATTTAATAGCGAACACACGATTATTGTAGATGGAAACCCAATGTATTCAGGATATGGATACGATCCAGCTAGAGATCGCGCTTATAGAAATGCAATAGATCCTTGGAGTACCTTTGAAAGTACTGATGTTGGAGAAGCTTTAACAGTAGAGGTAAAAGCTATAGAAACCAGAGAAGAATTAGAACGCTTTGTACAAAGTAGTTATTCGGTTTCTTCAAGTTTTAATCTAGGAATTTTTTCTCTAGGAGTTTCTGTAGCAGAAGATATAGAAGAAAAGATTACGGTAGATGCTAACCATGTAACTGTAATTGCAAGGATAAAATCTCGCAGTCATAAATATATTTGCGATCGCTATCCTTTTCTTACTTCTAGAGCAGAACAATTAGCAGAAAGAAAAGATACACGCCGTTTTGTAGGAAATTACGGATTAATGTATGTAGATACTCGTGTTGTAGGTGGAGAAGTATATTACATCTATAACTACGATTACAGAGTAGTATCGCAATGGAATAAATCTGTTTTTAGATCGAAAGTAACTGCCAATATAGGTTCATTATTTGGATTAAACTTAGGAAGTGGCGTAACCACGCAAGACAAACAGTTAATCAGTTCAGCTGAAAAAAGTACTAGCATCACTTCTAGTGTACCAGGATATGCACCAAGAATCATTACAGGATTAGATCAAATAAATAGAGAAATTGCTGCATTGCAAACCTATTTAAATAGAAATCCAGAAAAAGCAACTACTATAGAAATGAATGTAAGACCATTCCATAGCTTTCTACACTATGACTATCCTGAATTTGCTACTAGAATGGAAGTAGCTTATAATCAATATATAACTAATCATAACTAAATGTATGTTCACATATTTTTATTCCTTGTTTAGAAATGGAATATTGATTTGACATGCATAATTTTAAAGAGAAGAGTACCTAAAAGTATCTTTTAGGTAACTCATTCTTTCGCAAAACAAATTCATGAAATTACTACTAAAATATATATGTATTGGAGGGTTATTGTGTACCCTTTCTTGTGATAAAGAAATAGAAAATATTAATGAAAATTCGGAAAATACACTGCAAGATAATCAGAAAACTATCATAGTAAATGGGCAAGCTATTTATGCAGGCTATGGGTACGATCCTATAGAAGACAGAGCATATAGAAGTGCAGTTCTTTCAAATGAAATTTACGAAAGCACAAATATTAAACCAGCATTAAGTGTGGAAGTAAAGCGAATTCATAATCTTAAAAATTTAGAAGACTATGCTAAGAATACATACTCCATTACTTCTAAAAAAAGTGGAGGTTTCTTAGGTCTTGTTAAAAAAACACACACAACAATTCGTGAAATTGAATCAAGAATTAAAGTAAATCAAGAGCAAATATCTTTTATAGCCAGAATAAAAGTAAAACATCAGCGTTTTTTGGTGAATGAAGAAGCTGCATTAATTCCACCAGCAAAACGACTTTTAGAAACGAGAAAATACGATCGTTTTTTAGATAATTACGGTCTATTATACGTGAGTGATCGTACAACAGGAGGAGAAGTACAATTTATTTATACCTATAATTATTGCAATATTGATCGTTGGAGTAGAGATGTTTTTATCAAAAAAGCGGAATCGAACATTTTAGGGATCTTTAAGAAAAAGGGAAGTACTACAGTAACAAATGAAGAGAAACAATATTTAGAACAACGACAGGAACAAGTAAATATCATTTCGAATATTCCAGGATATGCTCCACAAATTATTAAAAGTGTATCAGATACAAATAGAGAGATTAGTCGTATACAAAACTATTTAAGAAGTAATCCGCATAAGGCAACTACTATAGATATGAAACTAAAGCCGTACAGCGATTTATTTGAGAGTAATACATTGTTGCAACGTTATCAAGCAAAGAAAACATGTTTACAGGCGGCTCAAGAACTAAATAGATACTACGACAAAGTAAATTTTGTTTATAATAATGCAAGAAATCATAGTGATATCGTAAAAGCAAGAGAAGAATTAAATATAATTCGTAACCAAATTAATAACGGTCAATGTCTTGCTGTACAAAATGCAGATCAAAAATTCAATAGTAAATTTGCAAATACAGCAATTGCTACACCATGTGATAACTATGTAAATACAATAGGAATTGGTTTACAGTTAGGTGATAGAGGAAAATGCAATAATCCTGGTGGACGTTATAATACTTCGATAACTAATCGTTGGACTTCTTGGGCAGGAGATGGTAATTTCTATGACCCAGATTGGATACGAATTTGGATTAATAAACGATCTGGATTAAACTATAAATTGGTTGACTTAGATTTTAGAATTGCAATTCAGTTAGCAGATGATCGTGCAACTGGAGGATGGGGACATGTACGTTATACGCCTTGGGCAAGTCAAGGTGGTGGTTGGTCTTCTTGGGCAACAGATTCTAATGCATATGATTTTGATGCAGTACGAATGCGTATAGAAACACGCTATAAACCGAATTTTTTCATTAAAGATTTTCGTTTAGGAATACAATTAACAGATCATGGTACTCATAGTGGGCATAGAGGGAGTGTAAAATTTACTTCGTGGTTTAGCCAAGGAGGAGGTCAGAGCGATTGTGCTGGTGATAGTAATTATTACGATCCAGATGCAGTTAAAATTAAATTAGAAGTAAGAAGATAATGAAGATTATGAATACTAAAAATTATTATAGGCTTCTCGTTGTATTACTCATAATAGCTGTTGCTTGTAATCATAATGATACTATAGAAGAAATTCAAGAAACATCTACTGAGACACCAGAAACTAGCGAAACAATTATTGTAAATGGAATACCAATGTATGCAGGATATGGTTACGATCCTATTGAAGACCGCGCTTATAGAAATGCAATATTTCCTGAAGAAGTTTATAAAAGTACAGATATTCAACCTGCATTGAGTGTAGAGGTAAAACGAATTCATAATCTTAAAAATTTAGAAGATTATGCTAAGAATACATATTCTATTACTTCTAAAAGCAGTGGAGGTTTTTTAGGGTTAGTTAAGAAAACACATACAACAATACGTGAAGTTGAATCTAAAATTAAAGTAAACCAAGAACAGGTTTCTTTTATAGCAAGAATTAAGGTAAGACATCAACGTTTTCTTGTTAACAATGATGCTGCATTAGTTCCACCAGCAAGAAGATTGTTAGAAGAAAAGAAATACGATCGTTTTCTAGATAATTATGGTCTTTTATATGTAAGCGATCGTACTATAGGAGGAGAAATACAACTTATTTATACATTCAACTATTGTAGTATAGATCGTTGGAGTAGAGACGTGTTTATAAAAAAAGCAGAATCAAGCATTCTTGGAATTTTTAATAAAAATAGTAGTACAACAGTAACTGATGAAGAAAAACAGTACTTAGAACAACGACAAGAGCAAGTAAATATAATTTCTAACATTCCGGGATATGCTCCTCAAGTTATTCGAAGTGTATCAGATATGAATAGAGAAATTAGTCGCGTTCAAAATTACTTAAGAAGCAATCCGCAAAAAGCAGCTACTATAGATATGAAGTTAAAACCTTATGGTGATTTGTTTACAGATGTTGAGTTAGAAAATCGTTATCGATCTAAGAAAAACTGTTTGAAAGCTGCGCAAGAGTTGAATAAGTATTACGATAAGGTCAACTTTATTTATTACAATGCATTAAGTAATAATGATAAAGTAAAAGCAAGAGAAGAGTTAAGTTTAATTCAAAATCAAATTAATAATGGACAATGTATAGCAGTAGCAGATGCGGAACAAAGATTCAATAGCAAATTTGCTAATACAACCATTGCTACACCATGCGATAATTATGTAAATGATATTGGTATTGGACTTCAAATGGGAGATCATGGTAAATGTAACGAACCAGGTAATCGTTTTAATGCTAGTATAACAAATCGTTGGACTGCTTGGGCTGGTGATCGAGATTACTATGATCCAGATTGGATTCGTATTTGGATTAACAAAAAAGGAGGAATAAACTATAAAATAATCGATTATGATTTTCGAGTTGCCATACAACTTGCAGATGCACATGGAACAAGAGATTTTGGCCCTGTACGCTATACACCTTGGGCAAGTCAAGGAGGAGGTTGGTCCGCTTGGGCAGCAGACACAGATTGGTACGATTATGATGTAGTACGCTTAAAAATAGAAACGCGCCCAATGCAAAATCTTTTGATAAAAGATTTTCGTTTAGCAGTACAGTTAACAGACCACGGAACAAACCCTAGGCATACTGGAGCTGCAAAATATACTTCTTGGTTTAGTCAAGGAGGTCACCAAAGCGATTGCGCTGGTGATAGCGATTATTACGATGCAGATGCTATTAGAATTCGATTAGAAGTAAGAAAATAACAATACGATGAATAGTAAAAACTATTATATATTTTTTCTGTTGTTTTTGATGATAGCTTGCTCTCAGAATGAAAATATAGAAGAAATACAAGAAGACGAATTAGTAGAATTACCAGAAAGCAGTGAGACAATTATTGTAAATGGTACTCCTATGTATGCTGGTTATGGATACGATCCTGCTGAAGATCGTGCTTATAGAAACGCTATTTATCCTGAAGCTGTTTATGAAAGTACAGATATTCAACCTGCATTAAGTGTGGAAGTAATAACCATTGATGAACAACAAAACTTAGAAACATTCAATACTTTTTATAAAGTAACAACAAAAACAAAAAAGCGATTTTTTGGATTGTTTAAAAAAAGCGTTACTACTTCAGAACAATTAGAAACTCGTACAAAAGTGCATAATACACGTATTGGTATAATTGTTAAAATAACGACAAAAACACAACGATTTTTAACAGATGCTTCGGCAACATTAATACCACCAGCGAAACGATTATTAGAAAGAAAACAATACGATCGATTTTTAGATAATTATGGTCCGTATTATATAGCAGATCGTACGGTAGGAGGAGAGTTGTATTACAGTTATGTATATGAATATTGTGGCATTAGTAATTGGAGTAAATATGAGTTTAAACAGAAAGCAAAAAGTAGCATTCTAAAACTTTTTAAAAAGCAAACTACTGTAAACGTTAGTACACAAGATCAGCAACTTTTAAATCAATCCTTGCAAGCTACATCAATACTGTCTAACGTGCCAGGTTTTGCACCAAGAATTATTCGTTCTATAAACGATGCAACGAACGAAATTAGTAGCATTCAAAATTATTTGCAAGCACATCCAGAAAAAGCAACTACAATAGCTGTTGAATTAAAACCATATGAAACACTTTTAGATGATGTTACATTAGAAAATATTTCAAATCAAAAACAAATTTGTTTAGAGTATTTACACGGTTGGAATTTACTGCATCAGAAAATTTATCATATTTACACAACTACGAAAAACAATTCAGTAAAACAGGAAGCTGGCGCTGCATTACAAATAATAAACAATGAAATAAGGAAAGCCACCTCGTGTGAAAATCCAACAAAACCAAACGAACAGAGATATCAATCTTTGTTAAGAGAAGTAAAGAAAGATCAGTTTTTAAAACCAGTGTATAGATATTATAATCGAGGTAATGGAGATCATTTCTATACTACAAGTTACAATGAATTAGGAGGAGGACGTAGTGGATATGTTCTTGAAGGCATTCAGTGTAAAGTATATGAAACTAAAATAGCAGGTACATTGCCCGTATATAGATATTATAATCGAAATAATGGCGATCATTTTTATACTACAAATTACAATGAATTAGGCGGTGGTAGAAATGGATATGTATTAGAAAGAATTTTAGGGTATGTGTATCCAAACTATGACTGCGACCGTATTCCTTTATATAGGTATTATAATAGCCGTAATGGTGACCATTTTTATACTACAAATTATCATGAGTTAGGAGGAGGGAGAAGTGGATATATATATGAAGGGATTTTAGGTTATGTAGCGCCAAAATAGAAGGGAATTACAATAAAAATACGCTGTAGTATTGAACTAAATAATACTACAGTGTATTTGAATATTACTTAAAACTTTAAATGCTCACCTAAAGTACTTCTTAAATTAACAAAAGCACTGCTCATTCTACGTTCTACGCTTTTTACAGAAATACCAATAATTTCAGCAATTTCTTTATAACTCTTTTTGTCTATTCTGCTTAATAAAAATACTTCACGTTCTTTCTCAGACAAACTCGAAATAGCATTTTCAAACTTTTTTCTAAAATCTTCTAACTCAAACAGAAATTCTGGGCTCTCGTTATCTTTATAATTCACTGTAGTTGTAGATCTGTATTTTAAAACTACTTTTTGATGATCAAATGCATTACGAAGCGCATTGTTACAAATGGTAAAAAGATAAGGTCTTGCTTTTTCAAAGTGTAAAGTATCGCGTCGTTCCCATATTTTTACAAAAGAATCTTGAACAATATCTTCAGCTTGTTCTATATTACCACATTTATAATAAATATAATTTCTAGCAGCTTCATAATAAGTATTAAACAAAGTATAGAAGTTGTGTTCGTAACCAAGGGATTTTTCAAGTCGTAACATCTGAGGGTTGTTTTAACAAGAATCTAGCAAGTAAAAAGTGGAACCAATTTAAAGACAATACACACAATTAATAAAAATGGAACCGAAGAATACCAACTAAAACTTGACAACAAAATTATAGAATTATAAGGCTCAAAATGAAGGAGTATAGATGAGTTGTTTTTTTAATGTGTTTAAAATGAGTTGTTTGTGTGTTTTTTGTATAAGTGTTTGTATAGAATTTTTCGAAAAAAAATAAAAGAAGCTATACATTAAAAAAGTAATTTTGTTGTAATCCTATTATTGTGAAAATTCTTTTTCAAATGAATGTAAGAATCTATCTATACTACATTGCGCTATTTTCTATCACTGTAAGTTTTGGTCAAACAAAAGTGAAAGATTCTATTCAATTTCGTTTAGAACAAGAGGTTGTAAAAGCAACATCAGACTCAACGAAAGTAAATGCATATTTAGCATTAGGAGACTATTTTTTAACGCGTAGTTTTGCTGAAGCAGAAGATGTTTATAAACAAGCAAAGCGACATTTAGAAAAATCATCTACAATCTTACCAAAGCAAAAAGCCAATATGTACGGCCAATTAGGAGTTATTTATAAGCGAAAAGGATTGTATCCTAAAGCAATGGAATATTACTTAAAGTCTAAAGTACTTTTTGAAAATTTAAAAGACTCATCTAATATTGCAAATTTAGACCATAATATAGCCATGATTTATCGCAGTCAAGGAGAAGATCGAAGAGCTATAAAAGTGTTTAAAAATGTAGCTGCCATAAAACATAAAATTGGAGATAAAAAAGGAGAAGGAATTGCATATAATATGATGGGAGTTTCTTTTAGGAAACTGAAACAACTAGACTCCGCTTTGGTGTATTATAAAAAGGCAGAAAAACTCTTCTTTGAAGCCAATGCATTAGATCAAATTCCAAGTGTAAATTCAAATCTAGCAACATTATACTATTACCAAAAAGAGTATAAAAAATCAATAGGACTCCATAAATTAAACATAGCATATAAAAAGAAAGAAAATAAATTAGGTTCACTTAACAGGAGTCATTATAATATATCAAAAAACTATAGTTTATTAAAAGATTATAAAAAAGGACTAAAGCATATAGACACCGCCATAACATTAGCTCGTTCTTTAGGATTAAAAGCTGATCTTTCTAAAGCATATCTAAGAAGAAGTTGGATTTTAGGAAAAATGGGAGATTATAAAAATGCATTTAAGTATCATAGATTGCATAAAAAGATTTCAGATTCATTATACAATAAAACTAACGTAAAGAAGCTGCAAGAGTTAGAGTTAACGTATAAGTTTAATAAACAGAAATTAGCAGATAGTCTTAATTATATAGCAGAGAAGAAAGAATTAGAATTGGTAAAAGCAAAAGAACAAATGCAAAAGCAATTGTATTTCGTTTTGTTTATAGTGGCAGTTTTGTTGGGAATTTTAGTGAATATTTTACTAAGAAAATATTACCAAAAACAACGAGAAGCAATAACTGCTGATTTTGAGAAAAAAGAAGCAGAGCTTAAATCATTGGCCAATCAATTAGTACAAAAAATAGAAAAGCAAGAAAAGTTATTAAAGAAAAAGAAGCAAGAAAAAGAAGAAAATACCAGAACGAAAAAATTGCATGTAACCGTATCAGAAAAAATCTTAACAAAAGACGATTGGTATAATTTTAGACAGAAGTTTAATCAAGTATATCCGTTATTCTTTAAGAAAATTAAAGAAAAGGGAATTAAGCTTACAAACTCAGAAGAACGCTTAGTATCTTTAGAAAAAATAGGATTAGATAACAATCAAATAGCAAAAGTTTTAGGCATTTCTACAGATAGTGTTTTTGTAAATCGTTATAGATTACGAAAAAAAATAAATGCACCTAAAGAAATAAGTATTGTTCAATTTTTAGAAACAATAGATAGTAAGTAGCACTACAAAATAAGAGTTGTTTTTATTCCTTCTTTATTTCAAGATTAAGCAGAAATATCAAGCAGATATAATTTCCCGTATGAAGCGTAAAAAAGTATTTTTGTGTCATAACTTATTGTAATTCTTTTTGTTTACTTCTTTTTTGTATAGTATTTTGTATAGAAAATTTAAAGGTGTTTAAAAGTGGCTTTTTTGTTTAAACAGTTAATTTTGTTTAAAGCTAGTCTTAGAGAAGCTGCTAGCTTATATGTCTTCAAACCTCTTATAATGTTTAAAAAAAACTTTTTTCTGTGGTGTGTATTGCTATGTATCTATACAAATTATGGTTACGTTAATGCACAATTAAGTAAAATAGATTCACTACAAACTGTATTAAATAGTACAACAAATAAAGAAGAACGTTTTAACATATTAAATGAGCTTACCAAAGCAATGATTCGTCAAAATCATAAAAATTTAATTCCTAGCTTAAAAAATTATATAACGTTAGCTAAAGAATTAGAAGAGTACGATAAAATGGCTTCCAAATCCCGTTTTTTAATTCAGCAGCAATTAATGAAAGGTGAGAACAAAAAAGGGTTACAATTATGCGATTCCATGCTTTCTTATCAATCTAAATTTAAAGAGTTAAAATCGAAGGCACATATTATATTAAAAAGAGGTGCAATTTATTTTACAGAGCTATCTTACGAAAAAGCAATAGAAGATTATCAACTAGCTGCCGATTTATTTTTACAAAGCAAAGACTCCATTTTTGCAGCAGATGCTCATTTTTTTAGCGGAACGGCATATTCTAATTTAGGAGATTTTGTAAAAGCGATTAAAGAATATGAAATAGCCATTGAATTATATGAAAAATTGAAAGATTATAGCTATATGTTTAAGACAATAAAAGATTTAGATATTATTTATAGAAGAAATGGTCTTAGAGATTTAGCAAATGAAAAACTACCAGCATTAATAGCAAAGAGTAAAAAATATAAAGCATTAGATGTATTGTCTTTATTTTATTTGTCTTACTCAGAGGAGTCTATAAAAGACAATCAGCTAGGGTTGGCAACGCAATACTTAGATTCTGCTAAAAAATATGCCCCGTATATTAAAGATATTATATTAAAACAATTAAACGAGTTTCAAGTAAACTCACTAGCATTACGATTAAGCTTAAAAAAGAATGATATGTTAGCTGCGGATAGTTTATATCTGGAAAAATTGAAAATAGAAGAAGATTTAAAGCAAAAAAAGATAACGAATAGTTTACTGAGAGATAAGGTAGACTATTTAATGAAAAAAAATAGGCTTCCTGAAGCATTAACAGTGATTTTGGAATATGAATCTTATACTAAAAATAGCACGGGAAAAAATAATGACTTGCTAGAAAGTGAAAAACTTTTAGCTACTATTTATGAAAAATTAGGACAATATAAAAAAGCAGCAGTACACAGTCGTAAGTATGTGAAGTTAAAAGATTCTATACATAAATCATCCTTAACAAACGCATTGGCTTTTCATCAAACAAAATTCGAAACAGCTCAGAAAGAAAAGGAAATATTAAAACAAGAAAATATAATTCAACAATTAGAAGCTGCACAAGAAATAGCAAAAAGTAAGAGAAATACAATAGTAGCGCTATCATTTTCAATACTATTAATTGTTTTAGGCCTTTGGAGAAATGAGCAGCAGAAAAAGAAAAAATTGCAAGAAAAGTTAGTGAAAAATAAAGAAGAACTTACAAGTTTTACCAACGAGTTACTACAAAAAAGTAAAGAACAAGAAGTCTTAAAAGCTCAATTAGAAAGTTTAAAAGGTGCTGTAACAGAAAAGGAAGCAGTTAATACAGTTCAAGATTTAATAACAGCAAAAATTCTAACAAAAAGAGACTGGTATATATTCAAAGAAAAGTTTACGAATGTATACCCAAATTTTTTAAAAAACATTAAAGAAAAAGGATATAACTTAACCAAAGCTGAAGAACGATTAGTGGCATTAGAAAAATTAGGTTTAGATAATACAGAAATAGCAAACATGTTAGGAGTTTCTGTAGAAAGTGTATTTACAAATAGGTATAGACTTCGTAGAAAAATAAATGTACCTAAGAAAATAAGCCTTATTCAGTTTTTAGAAGATACAGAAAAATTAACAGCTTAGCTATAGTATCAAATAGTTTATTTACGTAGTTCATTATAAAGAAGTACCTTCTAAAAGGTAACCCTAAACACTGCATTAGGGGTAATACCTAAAGAAAATCGTTGAATTACTTGCTCTAAAATAACTTCAAGTTCTTCTGGTGTAGCACCTGAAGTTCCTGGTATTGCAATACCACCATCATCTAAAGGTTTACGTTCTGCTTTATAAATTAAATTCAAAGGCTTTACGCGGTTGTATAAGTTCAATACAGAAACACCAAACTGTGCATTTAATTTTTTCTTTCCGATGTTGATGTTGAAATCATGTAGTACCGAAGCATCTAATCTGTGAAAATCTGGTAAACGAGCACTGTTTACAGCTCCAAAATTAACAACACCAGCATTTTCGCCATCAGCATCTATTTGAATATTATAACTATTTACAGGCGTAATAGGACTACCAGTTCTATATTGCCAACCTAAAGAGAATTGCCAATTGTTTAATTGTAAAGTATTAGAAATTCTAAACTGATGTGTAATATCATTATTTCCAGGGAATTTTTCAGTAGTATTTTTTAGATTTGGAAACTGAAAAGTAATGTCATTATAAGTATATCCAGCCCAGATTTTATAGTTGTTGTATTTATATTTTAATAACACATCAATTCCTTTAATAGCACTGCTTCCTACTTCTAAATTTTCTAAAGGATTGCTAAAACCACTTGTAAAAGTTGTTAAACCATCTAATGTTTTAAAATAGGCATCTATATCAATATTTAAATTTTTGTAATGATATAATAAACCTCCAGAGATTTGATTACTACTTAGCAAAGGAAATTGTTGGTTATCAGATAAACGCCATAAGTTATTTTCTAAACGCAATTCAGTATGATTAAATTCTACTAACTGAGAAATTGGTTGGTTTCGTCTTTCTATCGCAGTCTTTATACGGAAACGATTCCCTAAAGGATGTTCAAAGTTAATTCTAGGTTCTACTAAAAAATCATTTAAAGAACCATAATGTACCAAACGGACTCCTGCATTTATATATCCTTTATTTTTAAAGTAGTAAGTATATTCACTAAAAAAAGCATTCTTTAAATTGCTGACATCTTGTCCAGAAGATTCAAATTCAGCATCTATAGGATTTTCTTTACTAATTACAACTTTTAAATCGGTATTTGATAATTGATAACCAAAGGTAATTTTTTGATTTTCTTTAATTTGTGTAGTAGAGCTAATATTTACACCTACATCGCTAATCACATTGTCTCTAATGTTAATTTCCGCTAGATCTAACATACTATCACCTGTTTCATCTTTAAATTCATCATTTTGATAAAAAGAAGTGTACTCAGAAAAATAAGCGGTTATTTGTTCTTGTTGTTTGTCGCTACTAATATGCTTCCACTTAAGACTAGCTCCTTTATTTTGTGTAATTAAAGAATCTATTAGTACTTCTTCAGTACCACCATTAAAATTAAAATCTAAACGATTTCTAGTATACAAACCACTAATAGCAATACTATTCTTCTCGTTAGGTTTTATAATGACTTTAGCATTAAAATCGGTAAAAGAAAAATCATTGGTACTATTTTCTTGATTAAAGTCATCATCGGTTTCTAATAGTAAAACATTTCCATTAACATCTCTAGCAACACCAAAATTGGTGAAGATTTTGTCCGCATAACTATCGTAAGTAGGAGTTTTTAAAATATCGTTGTACGATCTTCTAGCAAATCCATAAACAGCTACTTTTTCAGAAATAGGTGCTTTTACATATGCATTTGCAGACAAACCGTCAATTTCAAATCCACCTTCTGTTTTCTCAGGAATAAGATCACCACTAGAAATATCTATAATACCAGAAATACGATCACCATAACTAGCGCTGGTTCCAGATCTAAAAACAGTAGCTTCTTGTGTTGCAAATGGATTGAACAAAGAGAACATGCCATACAAATAACCTGTATTATAAAGTTTTATATCATCGTATAAAATGAGATTTTGATCTGGTGATCCTCCACGAATTTGAATACCAGTAGCAGATTCATCTAAAGTAGAAATTCCAGGAATTAACTGAATACTCTGAGAAATATCTGGACTTACCAAACCGGGTAAAATACCCAAACGCTGCGTATCTACAGAAATAGAGCCGTCTCTATTTCTGTCAATTCCAGAAGTAATATAACCAGAAACAACCACTTCACTTAGTTGATCTAATTCAGATACTAAGGCAATAACAGCACATTTTTCTTGAGAATTTACAGGGATTTCTAGTTTTTTATATCCTAAAATAGAAAGCTGTAATGTGGCTTTAGAACGAGTAAAAGGTAACTTAGGAAACTCAAAAAAACCGTTATCATTTGTAGTTGTGTATGTATTCTGATCTAAGAGTACATCTACATATGGAATAGGTTCTTTAGTAACAGCATCTACCACGTAACCACAAATTGTAACTTCTTTGGTAATAATAACTTGTTTGGGAGATACTTGTTCAAAACGTAAACTAGTCTGTTGTTCTAGTTTTGTAAAAAGTAAATGAATACGAATGCTTTTTTCAGTTATCGTAACGTTCTTGTTAAGAACAATTTCTTGTGCATACGAAAATAAAATACCAGTTTTGGTTTCTATATCTTTTAAAGCTGTAGTTAAAGGTGTTTTATTATATGAAACAGAAACTGTTTCCTGTGCATACGAAAATAACGTAGTACAGAAAAGTAACAGAGATAATAAGCGTACTTGCATCCTAAAATATAAACTAATGTTTTTAAGGTAAATAAACAGTCTTTTGATCTTCCGATAGTCTGTAAGAAATACCCATTGGAGTTAATGTTGTTTTTAAGGCAACGTCTAAGTTGTTATGAATGAAACTTCCAGAAAATAAACGATTTAAATCTGTATTTTGAGATTCAAATTGCACGTTATATTGAATGCTTAATTCATCTAAAACGGTACCTAATGGTTGCTCTTTAAAAATACTTATTTTTTGAATCCAATGCGGAATATTTTGAGTAGATTTTTCTTCAGTTATAGTCGTGTTGTTAACAATCGAAATACGGTCATTTTTATATAATGTTTTAGATACTTCTGTGTCTTTTTGATCAAAGCGAACAGCACCTTCAAAACAATTCAAATCAAAACTATTTTTACGAGCTTTTACATTGAATTTTGTTCCTAATACAGATACTGTACCATAAGAAGTAGCTACACTAAAAGTTTCACCTTTTTCAACTTCAAAATATGCTTCACCTTTTAATTGCAGTGTTCTATTATTTGTCCAGAAAAAACGTTTATGAGTCAATTCAGAACCTGCATTTAATTGCACTTTAGAACCATCAGGTAGGTTAATTGCTAGAAGATTAGCACCTTTTGGAGTTGTGTAATTTACAGTGCTAGTTAAAAATCTAAAAAGACCAAACAAAATAACTACAGAGGCAGCTGCAGCATACCAATACGGTTTTATAGAAATTACTTTCTTTTTCCCGTTAATTTTTTCTTTTACTTTATCTAAAGCTTTTGCTTTATCAACAGGCGGAGCCGTAAATTGTTGGGCAATGGTATCTATCAACTGAAATTCTTTATAAGCAGCTGTTTTTTTGAACTCTATAAGTTCTTCTTCAGTCAGCTTATTTTCAGCCCAACGAGCTAAAAAAGAAGGATCAGATTCATATATGTTTTTCTTACTCATTTTTTTTATCTAAATAATGATAGAAAACCTAACAATAAATAGGTCTCTTTATTATTGTACAGTTGAATTGCAAATTACCCTAGTTTAAAATTTTAAATGTGTTCCTAAAGCAGTTCGTAAATTAATAAAAGCATTACTCATTCTGCGCTCTACAGCTTTTACAGAGATATTGGTTATCTCAGCAATTTCCTTATAACTTTTTTTATCAATTCTGCTTAATAGAAATACCTCACGTTCTTTATCGGATAAATTTGCAATAGCATTTTCTAACTTTTTTCTAAAATCTTCCACTTCTAATATAAAATCAGGACTTTCATCGTCTCTATCTTCTTTAATTAAAGTAGCTTCGTGTTTTAAAACCACCTTTTGATGATCAAACTCATTACGAAGCGCATTGTTACAAATAGTAAATAAAAAGGAACGGGCTGTTTTTAGAATAATATCGGCACATCGTTTCCACATTTTAACAAAGGAATCTTGAACAATGTCTTCTGCCTGTTGCAAACTCCCACACCTATAGTATATGTAATTCCTAGCCGTTTCATAATGGGCATTAAACAAAGCGTCGAAATTACGCTCTTCGCAAAGAGAATCTTTTTGTTTAGGCATTCATTAGAGAATTATACAATGCAATAATAAAAAATAAAGATGAAAGAGTATCTAAATGAAAGAGATAATCAAAATGGGATTCATCTGTGCATTTAGAAATTTAAACAACCCTAAATTGTCAGTTCGAATACTTTTTGTGATGATTGAGCTTAGTAGAAATACAATTTTTCTTCATTTCATTCCAAACAAATATTCGAATTGATAGGGTTCTGTATCCAACGCTGTTGGCAAGGTTTCGGGATTAGTTCTTTTGTTCCCAATGTTGTTGAGAAGGTTTCGGGATTTGTTTTTTTGTTCCCAACGCTGTTGGCAAGGTTTCGGGATTTGTTTTTTTATTCCCAACATTATTAAGAGGCGTTCGTGGATTATTCTTTTGTATCCAGCGTTAGAAGTAGCCTCCTTTTAGTGTTAATATACTTTTTCCTATATCATAATTTACCTTCTGAGAAAACAACCTTTTTATAAAAAAAAACTAGGGTAATATAAAGTTTAGCTGTACAAGAATTAGAACAAATAAATATTTAAACAAACTACAACTATGTTCATTTTTCAAAGTAAAGCAAGAAAAAAGTTTAGAGTAAGAGAATCAATTGAAAAGTTTTTATTCCTACCTATTGTTTATAGGGGAAGACTACATTGGTTATCACAAGTAAAGTTAGAAAGAGCTTTTAACGGATATAAAATGATCATTATTAATATTCAAAAAGCTTAAAAAGAATTTTTTCAAAAAAAAATAGGGTAGGCAAATGTTTACCTGTACATACTATATAACCCAATTTTAAACTATTTAACAAAATCCCACATATGAGAAAAATTACTTTTATTTATGTAGTACTCTTGTATTTGTTTAATACACAAGTATTCTCACAAACTTTTACTGAGGTTGAGAACAATAATTCTGTCAGCAATACACTGATAAGTTCTCAAAGCCGTATTTATTCATCTGCTAATTATCAGGGAACGGTAACAAGTTCTGATTCTGATTTTTGGATTATTTCAAGAAAAGCAAATCAAGTTTCAGATATTACACTTTACTTTGATAGACTTTGGGTAAATAGTAATCCTGATTTTGACTTTCGAGTTTGGGAATATCGAGGAGGTAATTGGGGAGTGACTCCGGTAAATATAGGAACCCTTAGAACGTTAATGCAAACATCAGGGATTTATAATTATAGCCTACGTCTACCATATAGTAGTAATGTGAGTAACGGAAATAGTAATAATTATTATGCTATTGAAATAATTACGGGAGCGGCAAGTATTAATTATAACTTTAATATTGGAGCTAGCTCAGTAAACTCTTTTTATTATTGTTATGAGCTTAATTCTGTAGCCCCAACGGCTATACAAGTAAATGATACAGACGTAGCATTAAATAATTTAGGTGTAAACGGTATTGATGATATGTACTATATCGTAAAGTTTTCTGCTACAAATTCATTTACTGATTTTACAGATGCTTATATCCAAAATCAAGCATTACCAGCTGTTGCTGCAAGTAATTCTTATAGTGGTTCGGGTGAACATATTGTGTATGTAGGAACTGACAATGGAGCGGTACAATCTGCTTTAACAATGACTAATTTACAACGTAATACTACCTATTATTATAAAGTATATACTTATAGTGATTGTCAAGGATACATTAATTATAATAACTCAATTGCACCTGTTTCAATAACTACTTGTCCAGGAACAGCTCCAGGAGTTGGTTCTGTAAATTCAGTAACTGCAACGTCACCAACTACTGCAACAATTAATACTTTAGGAAGACCTGTGGGAGCAGATACTTCAATGGGGTATTTAGTAAAGTTTAGCGATACTAATAGTTTTACAGCTCCAGTAAGTGGAACAACAATACCAACAGCTTCTTTAGATTATTTTGGCAAAACAGGAGAACAAGTTGTGTATACAGGAGCTGTTGGAAGCGGTGCAGGAACTACAGATGATATCAATCAAGTAATTACTGGATTACAAATAAATAAAGAGTATTATATTAAAGTATATACATACGATTTATGTGGAGGGAAATATAACTTTGAAACTACAGGTTCTTCTGTAGTTACAACTAATTATGTGTGCGAAGCACCATCTGTGGTAACAAACGTAATGGCAAGTGCCACAGGAACAACTACAATGGATGTAGCATCTTTTACAGCTCCTTCAATTGTTAATGGAAGCTTGAGTTATATTATAAAAGTTAGTGATATAAATTCATTTACGGCACCAAGTTCAGTACCAACTTCTCCTAGCACAGTATATAATTCAGCTACAGGTGGAGAACAAGTTATGTACGTTGGTAATTCGGTAACTCCGAATTTAAACATTACTGGTTTGACAGAAAATGGAACGTATTATGTAAAGATATATACTTATAATACTTGTGCAGGAGGAGATTATTTTGAAACAGCAGGAAGTACACCAATAACTGTTGCAATGTGTGGTACTCCAACAGGAAATGCTGAGTTAGCTTCCTTTAGAGAAGATTTGAACTGGGAGAATAGAGTATCTCCTATTATTTCAAATGTTCCAGCAGGAGCAGAAGGGCAAGTAGTAAAGATTAATATTGAAAACTCATTTAATGATATAACAGGAGTACAAAGTTCATTACCAACAGCAAATACAACGTATTCAGGTTCTGGTGATCAGGTAATTTTAGCAGGAGCTTTTCCAAATGGTCAAGCTTTTACGGGACATAATTTATTACCAAATACAGAGTATTTTTTTAGAATATACTCATATAGAGAATGTAATGGTCAATTTTAT
>NZ_CAZEFZ010000064.1:38407-42192 GCF_964511145.1 Tenacibaculum amylolyticum | reverse complement strand
TTACGGCAGGGGTAACCGATAAATTGGCTTCTAATGCTGTTATTAATGGTTTTACAGAAACCACTTTTAACTTGGCATCTTTTACAGGAGCTCCAGTAGCGGATAATGGAAGAGGATTACCTAAAGGGTATATTGTAAAAATGAATACGGTAAATAGTTTTACTCCTTATGGATTTAGAGGGCCTGTTCCAGCTGCAGATGCAGATTACAAAGGAGGAGAACAAGTGGTATATATAGGGGCGTCTACAACACCAAACCAAGTAATTACTGGCTTAACTTCAAATGCAACATATTATTTTACCATTTATGCATATACCGATTCTGGATCGCCATATTTTATGAATAGCTATCAACAAACAGGATATGAGTTTTCTGTAGTTAATAATGGATCATTAATTAATCCAACCATTACTTTTAATGATGTAACGGTGAATGCAGGAGGAACTAACTTTAATTTGAATGCAACATCTAATTCCACAGGTGCCATCAGTTATAGAATTCTTAATGACGGAGGTACAGGAACAACTTTAAGTGGTACGAATAATGAAACGGTAACTATTGGTAATGCAGGAACAGTTATTATAGAAGCTGCTCAAACTGCTACAGCTACTTATCAGAGTGCAACAAAAACAATGATTTTAACAATAAATGCCCCGTTAGCAACTTTAGGTGGTGGTATTTATTACCAAGTTAATTCAGGGGTAACAACAGTAGACATGGCTGCTATTTTAAGTTCAAACTCTACTGGAGCTTACACTTTTGAAATTGTAGGAGAAACGCTAGGGTATTCAATTACAGGTAATTTACTAAATGTTAATGATGTTGCTGGTTCAATTGTAATTAAAGTGACGCAAGCAGCTGATGCTAGCTATAGTGAAACTGTTGGGTATTATTCAACATTGTTTTATAATACAGGATTTTCTCCAAAAACAGATTTAGCTCATAACTTATTTGATTTTTCATTAAACCCAGGTGAAGTCAGAAATATTATAACTGCTTTAAATTTTTCTGGGCAAACGACGACATATAGTATTGTAGATAATGGAGGAACTGGATCTACATTAGTTGGAAATGTTTTTACAGCAGGTGCAAATGCAGGTACTGTAACATTAAGAGCTTTTACATCTGACAATAGTTTATATAATGCAACTACAAAAGATGTTACTGTAACAGTAATTGGTTCACCACAAACCATTACATTTAATACTTTGAGTGATGTTACTTATGGAGATGCTGCTTTTGATTTGACAGCTACGGCTTCTTCAGGTTTAGCTGTAACTTATACAAGTTCAGATCCTTCGATTGCTTCAATTTTAGGTAACACAGTAACTATTCATAAAGAAGGAACTGTAAATATTACTGCTTCTCAAGCAGGTGGAGGTTCGTACAATGCTGCACCAAATGTGATACAGTCTTTAACAGTGAATCCTATTACATTAGTAAATCAAAACTTAACCTTAGATACAACAGGTTCTGTTTTGTGTAATGCACATGCAACAATTTTATTAGATAATTCACAATTAAACGTTAATTACTACTTAAGAAACAATAATGACAATAGTATTATTGAAGGGCCAGTAGCTGGAACAGGAAGTGGAATTTCTTTTACAAAGGAAATTTTAACCAGCAACCGCACTTATAATGTAATTGCCGTACAGGGTAATCAGACTTTACCTACAGCGACAAATACTTTACAAATAACAGGAACTCCAACTGCTACTGTACAAACATTAGATACTAAGGCAATAAACTTATCTCAACCCGATGGAAAATCAGCTATCGTTTCTGTAGCTAATTCTCAAACAGGGGTAAACTATTTTTTAAAGGACAATACTTCTAATGAAGTTTTACAAGGGCCAGTAGCAGGTACAGGTGCAGACTTGCCTTTTACCACAGAAACTTTAACAGCAGACAGAACTTATAAAGTGGTTGCAACAGATGCAAGTGCAAGTAATGGAGTTAGAACAGCATTACATTTAGATAATATAGATGATTATGTGAGTATTCCAGCAATCAACTCTAATTTAACTAATGTTCAACAAGCTACTATTGAAACTTGGGTGAAAATTCCAGCTTCAGATGCAACAGATGTAAACGCGTCAATTATTACTGCTGAAAGCTATTCAGGGTTTGGTGTTGCTTCTGTGGTGGTTCCTTTTTATATCAATATTTCTGGAGGAACTATTTTTGCGGGTCATCATGATGATGATGTAGACGATGGAGGAACTTACAATACACCAGCGTATACTTATCCAGTTAATACTTGGTTTCATGTTGCTGCAACAATGAATGGACCAGCTATTAATTTTTATGTAAATGGAAATTTAATTGGTTCAACAAGTACTTATTATGGGTTTGAAACTTTTCAATTAACATCAAATATTCGATTAGGAAGAAATTACGAAAGTACTTCAACTGCTACTAAATTGTTTGGAGGAGATTTAGCGCAAACTAGAATTTGGAATGGAATTAGAACTCAAACTGAAATAGCAACTAATAAGGATATTGAGTTTACAACTCCACAAGCAAATTTAGTATTAAATTACAATTACGATCAAACTTCGGGAACAAGTATAACTGATGCTTCAGGGAATTCTAATACTGGTACCTTACAAAATGCAACTGGAAATAATACTAATTGGATAAGCGATTTATTTACAAATAGTGTATGCGGATTTGTACCAATGAATAATACAGTAACAGCAACCTATGTTGGATTGTTAGATCAAGTAATTACTTTTAATGCAGTAGAAGCAAAAACTTATGGAGATACTACGTTTGATTTAACAGCTACTTCAGATTCAGGTTTAGCAGTTAGTTATGCAAGTTCTGATACTAATGTTGCAACCATTTCAGGAAATACCGTAACCATTGTAGGGGCTGGTACAACTACAATTACAGCAAGTCAAGCTGGTGATGCAACATATAATCCAGCCACAGATGTTCAACAAGAATTAATAGTTAATAAAAGAGCAATTACAGTAACAGCTGATGCTAAAACAAAAGTTTATGGAGCTACAGATCATGCCTTAACCTATCGAATAACTTCAGGAAGTTTAGTAGGAAGTGATGCATTTTCTGGAAATGTAGCTAGAGTAGCAGGAGAAAATGTAGGTACATATGCAATTAATCAAGGAACCTTAGGAATTAATAGTAATTATGATATTACTTATATAGGAAATGATGTAACGATTACTAGAAAAACAATTGAAGTAACGGCGGAAGCAAAAAATAAAATCTATGGAGCTGTAGATCCAACTTTAACATATCAAGTTACTAATGGAAGTTTAGTAATGGGGGATGCTTTTACAGGAAACTTAAGTAGGGTAGCAGGAGAAAATGTAGGTACGTATAATATTACTCAAGGAACATTAACAGCAGGAACTAATTATACGGTTTTATATGTTGCAAACGATTTAGATATTTTAACAAGGGCAATTCAGGTAACAGCAGATGCAGAAAATAAAGTATATGGAGCTACGGATCCTGTCTTAACATATCAAATTACCTCAGGAAGTTTAGTTGGAAGTGATGCATTTTCTGGAAGTGTAACCAGAGTAGCAGGAGAAAACGTAGGAACTTATGCGATCAATCAAGGAAGTTTAGCTATTAATGGAAACTATGTAATTTCATTTGTATCAAACGATTTGAGCATTACTACTAGACCTATTGAAGTTACTGCTGATGCAAAAAGTAAAGTATATGGAACCACAGATCCAGCTTTAACGTATCAAATTACCTCAGGAAGTTTAATAGGAAGTGATGCATTTTCTGGAAGTGTAACT
>NZ_CAZEFZ010000064.1:18438-38402 GCF_964511145.1 Tenacibaculum amylolyticum | reverse complement strand
CGATTTGAGCATTACTACTAGACCTATTGAAGTTACTGCTGATGCAAAAAGTAAAGTATATGGAACTACAGATCCAGCATTAACCTATCAAATTACCTCAGGAAGTTTAGTTGGAAGTGATGCATTTTCTGGAAGTGTAACCAGAGTAGCAGGAGAAAACGTAGGAACTTATGCGATCAATCAAGGAAGTTTAGGAATCAATGCAAATTACGCAGTTTCATTTGTATCGAATGATTTAAGCATTACTACTAGACCTATTGAGATCACTGCTGATGTAAAAAGCAAAGTATATGGAACTACAGATCCAGTATTAACATATCAAATTACCTCAGGAAGTTTAGTAGGAAGTGATGCATTTTCTGGAAATGCAACTAGAGTAGCAGGAGAAAACGTAGGAACTTATGCGATCAATCAAGGAAGTTTAGGAATCAATGCGAATTATGCGATTTCTTTTGTGTCGAACAATTTAAGTATAACTAAAAGAGCTATTGAAGTAACTGCAGAAGCTAAGAGTAAAGTGTATGGAAATTCAGATCCAGCTTTAACATATACAATTACTAATGGAAGTTTAATTGGCAGTGATATTTTTACAGGAACATTATCAAGAGTAGAAGGTCAAGCTCAAGGAAATTATGCTATTCAACAAGGTACATTATCACTAGGTTCAAATTATGACCTTACTTTTGTTAGTGCTAATTTTTATATTGATTACCGATTTATTAGAGTAATTCCTACGGCGCCACTTCAAAAAACTTATGGAGATCCAGATCCTGCCTTAATTTGGCCATATACAATTACAGAAGGATCATTGGCTTATGATGATACTTTAGAAACATATGGAACATTTAGAGCAAATGGAGAAAATGTAGGTAGATACCAAATAAGAGGTTTATCAGCTCGATTTACTTCAAATAATGGAGGTGAATCTTCTTACGCTATAACATATACAAATTCAGGTTCAGTAAGTCTAGATATTATTGCTCGTGCTATAGAAGTAACAGCCGACGCTAAGAGTAAGGTATACGGAGATCCAGAGCCAACATTAACATATACAATAACTTCTGGAAATTTAGTAGGTAGTGATGCGTTCACAGGAAGTTTAGATAGAGCAGTTGGGGAAGATGTAGGAACATATGCGATTAATCAAGGAACATTAAATAATAGTAATTATGCGATTTCTTTTATTTCAAATGATGTAACCATTACAGCAAGAAATATCACTGTTGCTGCAGACGCAAAAACGAAAGTATATGGAAGTGGAGATTCTGTATTATCTTATAGAGTTACTAATGGAGGTTTAGTGTTAGGAGATACTTTTTCAGGAAGTTTAACTAGAGTAGTAGGAGAAAATGTAGGAATCTATGCAATCAATCAAGGAAGTTTATCACTAAGTCCAAACTATAATATAACATACATAGGTAATGATCTGACTATTACCAGAAGAGCAATTACAATTACTGCCGATGCCAAAACGAAAGTATTTGGAACTACCGATCCAGCTTTAACATATCAAATTACCTCAGGAAGTTTAGTTGGAAGTGATTTCTTTGTAGGTGACTTAACAAGAGCACCAGGAGAAACTGTAGGAAATTATATTATAACTCAAGGAACATTAGCTCTAAATATTAATTATACCGTAACATTCATCAACAGTATATTTAGTATTACAGCATCAGCAAATCAATCTATTTGGACAGGAAATACAAGTTCGGTTTGGAATGTAAGCACTAACTGGAGTGGAGATGTAACTCCACCAACAAATCACGATGTGTTAATACCAAACGTGACTACAGCACCAGAAATAGCATCAGGAATTGTAGCAGAAATGAACAGTTTAGAAGTAAAGAGTTCAGCATCATTACAAATTTTACAAGACGGAGCAGCTGTTATAGAAAATAATTTCGATAATAATGGAACAATTACAATAACATCTACTTCAGCCAATAGCGGAACTTTAATAGTTAAAGGAACTGCTAACGGAGAGGTTACTTACGAACGAGGAGGTTTATTAGCCAATCAATGGAGTATCGTTACAGCGCCAGTTTCAGGTCAGAGTATCAAAGACTTTGTAGATAATATTGCGAATAATATTCGAAGAAATACAACGGTAACACCAAATAGAGTTGCAGTTGGATATTATGATGATAGTCAACCAACAGGTTCTAAATGGGTGTATTATACTACAGATGATTTAGCAAGTAATAGCGTAACATTTGAAAAAGGAAGAAGTTATATTATTTCTAGAGCTACAGATGGAGTAGTAACGTTTACAGGAACTTTAGAAACGACAAATGTTACTAAAAGTGTAACAGCTTCTGAATGGAACGCTATTGGAAACCCATATACTGCTTATATTCCAGTAAATGAGAATGGAGGAGATAACTTTATTCAAGATAACTTAGCTAGTTTCGATCCTACTTATATGGGAATATATGTTTGGGATACTACTCAAAATAAGTACGTAGCAAATTCATTGGTAACTGGAGCAAAATCAGTAGCGCCAGGACAAGGTTTCTTTGTAAGAACAACTACTGGAGTAACAAATATGAACTTCAAAGAATCGTTACGTTCAATACAAAATGTAGGAGGAACGTTTCATAGAGGAGCAGCTCCAATATCAAGTATAAAGTTGATAATGAATACTACGGATAGTTCAGTAAATACAATAATTACATTTAGAGAAGAAGCAAGTTTAGGGTTAGATCCAGGGTATGACTTAGGAAACTTTAATGGAGCTAATTTCGATGTATTTACTCGTTTAGTAGCAAGTGATAGAAAGGAAAACTTCACGTATCAATCATTACCAGAAGAAGCTATAGAAACTCAGATAATTCCAGTAGGAGTAACATCAAAAGAAGGAACAGAGTTAGTTTTTACAGCAGCGTATATCAATTTACCAGAAGGAATTGAAGTTTATTTAGAAGATAGATTAGAGAATACCTTTGTACAATTAGATGTGACTAAAGGAGCTTCCTATACGGTTCAGTTAGATGAAAAAGTCAATGGAATAGGAAGGTTTTATTTACATACAAAATCTAGTACGTTAACAACTCCAACTCTCAATATAAATGATGTTAAGGTATACAATAGAAACTTAGAATTGATTGTAGAAGGAATTCAAGAGAAGAGCTTTGAAGTAAATTTATACAATACAATAGGAGAAAAAGTTTTTGAAGGAACTCATCAAGGTACAGGAAGAAATGTAATTGATTTACCAGAAATGGAAGTAGGTATATACATTGCACGTATTACTACAGCATTTGGAACCAAAGACAAAAAAATCATCATTAAAAAGTAGTTATAAATTAAAAGTAACAAGCACAAATCAGAATAACATATTCTGATTTGTGTTTTAAGATGATTTTCTTAAAAATAAAATTAGGGTAATCTATAAATTAACTGTACAAAGTATATAAGGTAAGTTATTAAAGGATAATGTTTCTATAGCTTACTATTGAAATAGTTGACTGCCAAAAACAAAGGATATAAAAATGAAAGAACAAAAAAATAATAACGAAGCGATTAATAGAAAAGAAGCTTTAAAAAAAATAGGGAATTATGGTAAATATACCGCTTTAACTGCATTAGGAACATATTTAATACTGAATCCTAAAAAAGCTCAAGCAGCGAGTCCAGAAGTTCCAGGGGATGGCTTCTAAAACTGTTTGTTTTTACCACTATGCACAAGTCAGAATATGTTATTCTGGCTTGTGTTTTTTTATGGAATTCTCTCTCTTCATATCTAGATTATATACTTAGTAATACCTTCTCATTAGTCTTTGAATACTATTTTGTTTAAGAAAATATCTTCTAAGAAATAATACATTTTATATTTTTTAGAGGAATTTATGTATGTTTTTTATTAAAAATACGTCCAATTATAAGTAATAATAAGATAATTCAATTTTATAATAAGTTTATCTTATTCTAATTAATAGGAAACAATATTTTGTTTAATTATATTTGTTTAGTGTTAAACATAAAAGAAGAAAGTTATGGATTTAATTAATCAAGCTCTTGAATTTGAGAAAGCAAAAATGAGTCATATGTCTACTAGTGATAGAGTAGTCGCATCTAGAGAAGCTAAAAGACTTATTCTTGCCATCAACGAAATATATAAGCAAACTAAAGATGTGAAGCTTATGGATATAATGAAGCGTTTAACCGTAAAGAAGAAGAAGATTGAAGTGAGATTAAAAGGAAGGTTAGACCTTAACTACTAAAAATACTTTATGAAGAAAATAGATATAGCAATGCCTTCTATGAATGGTAAAAACAGTTTGAATGGTTTTACAGATGATGAAATTGGAGATGATCATATTTTTACCGGATTAGAAACTCCCTTACGTGCAGATGCCTTTGACATGTCAGATCAGGAGAAAAAGGAAAGAATAGCCATTCTTTTTGAAGAGATCATGAATGTAATGGGATTAGATTTAACAGACGACAGTTTAAAAGGTACACCAAACAGAGTCGCTAAAATGTATATAGATGAAATCTTTTCAGGTTTAAATCCAGAGAACAAACCAAAAATAGCTTTGTTTGATAATAAATATCAATACAACCAAATGCTAGTAGAGAAGAACATCACATTTTACTCTAATTGCGAACACCATTTTGTTCCAATTATTGGTAAGGCTCATGTTGCTTATATTTCTTCAGGAAAAGTAATTGGTTTATCAAAACTAAATAGAATTGTACAATATTATGCCAAAAGGCCACAAGTCCAAGAACGATTAACAAATCAAATTGGCAAAGAGCTGAGTACTATATTAGCTACAGAAGATGTTGCAGTTATTATAGATGCGAAACACCTTTGTGTATCTTCAAGGGGAGTTAAAGACGATACTTCAGCTACAGTAACTACTTATTATGGCGGTGTTTTTAATTCTCCTAGTAAAATTCAGGAATTACAAAACTACCTAAAAACCGACCATGTTTAGTATTTTCAAAAAACGATCTTTAGAAGATAAGCTACAACAACAGTATGATAAACTAATGTCTGAGAGAAATAAACTTCTCAAGAATAACAGAAAAGAAAGCCTTGTGAAATTTAATGAAGCACAACGAGTTCTAAATAAAATAGAAAGTTTACGTAACGCTTTTTAAATTTCACAAGGAATTCCATTTTTCCTATGAACGAATTAAATGTTTTTGGACAACCTCTACAAAGTTGCTGTAATAATCCAGCTACAGGATATTTTAGAGATGGATTCTGTAGAACAGTAAACTATGATTTAGGAACGCATATAGTTTGTGCTATAGTAACACAAGAGTTTCTCGATTATACAAAAACCAAAGGAAACGATCTATTTACTCCAATTCCACATTGGAACTTTCCAGGTTTACAACCAGGCTCTAAATGGTGTTTGTGTATTTCGAGATGGCTTGAAGCAGAAAGAGTAGGGAAAGCACCATGGGTAATTTTAGAAGCTACAGATCAAAAAGCATTACAATACACTACACTAGAAAAACTTAAATCTTACGAATACAAAAAGTAGTATAGATATTTATTTACTTTAATTTCTACATTAATTTGTAAATAAAAACCAAGGTGGCTTCAGCCCCTTGCAATTATACTCTACATATTTCTTTATTAGCCTGAAAAATTTGATTAAAAACTCAGTACGAATACGTTATTATAACAAATCAATTATCTAAAACTTTATCTTAGCTAAAACAGCAAGTTGTCTATAAAGCATTACAATGTTTGAAGAACGATTTAATAAATGATCTCCAGTTAAAGTTGTTTAAATTTTAGATTGTTTTATGGGTGAAAACCAAGGAGGCTTCAGCCCCTTGCAATTGTACCCTCCATATTTCTTTGTTAGCCAGAAAAATTTGATTAAAAGTTCAATGAGAATGTAGTATTATAACAAATCAATTATCTAAAACTTTATCTTAGCTAAAAGAGCAAGTTCTTCAGAAATTACTGCAGTGTTTAAATAACGATTTAACAAATGATCTCCAGTTAAAGTTGTTTAAATTTTAGATTGTTTTGTAAATAGAAAACCAAGGAGGCTTCAGCCCCTTGCAATTGTACCCTCCATATTTCTTTGTTAGCCTGAATAATTTGATTAAAAACTCAGTGCGAATGCGGTATTTTAACAAATCAATTATCTAAAACTTTTATCGCAGCCATAGCAGCAAGCTCTCCAGAAAGCATTGCAGTGTTTAAATAACGATTTAATAAATGATTTCCTAAAGTTGTTTAAATTTTAGATTGTTTTATGGGTGAAAACCAAGGCGGCTTCAGCCCCTTGCAATTGTACCCTCCATATTTCTTTACTATTCTGAAAATTTGATTAAAAACTCAGTGCGAATGCGGTATTTTAACAAATCAATTATCTAAAACTTTTATCGCAGCCATAGCAGCAAGCTCTCCAGAAAGCATTGCAGCGTTTAAAGAACCATTTAATAAATGATCTCCAGCTAAAATAATATGATTATTTAAGGTGATTTCTTCAGATGAAACTTTATAATGTACATCTTCACAATTGGGCAAAGCTTTTGGAATATCATATAACTTTAAAAACTGTAGATTATCTATACCGCATAATAATGTTAGTTCTTTTGTTACTTCTTTAATAAGTAAATCTTCATGTAAGTGATGATCTTTCACAACAGTAACAGAAAATAACTCTTCCTCAGGTAGCGAATTAGTTGCTAAATTTGTATGGTAAAAAATATTATTAATTAAGGAAAGTGGATCAGTAATCAATCCAATAATGGGTTTTTGAATAGATTTTGAAGGGGTAGTAAAATATAAAGTTTGACAAGATTTCCATGTTTTTTCTTGATTTCCATCAGAATTTATAAGTTTACTGGCATCTGTAGCAATAATGATTATATCACTATATAATACACTTCCGTCTACTAACTCGATTTTAGTATCAGCTACATTTTTTACTTTAGTATTAAATAAAAATGTAGTTTGTTTTAAGTTGTTTTTTAACTGAGTAGGTATGGCTTCCATACCAGCTTTGGGAATGGCTGCATGGCCGGTGGAAAACATTTTATAGATAAACTCAAACATTCTACTAGAAGTTTGTAATTCAGTTTCTAAAAAAATACCGCTAAAAAAAGGAAGAAAAAAGTTTTGAATAGCATGATTTGAAAACCCAAAATTTATAAGATAATCTATAGTAGTCAACTCTTTTTCAGTAAAAATAGCGCTAATAGATTTCTTTTTAAGCAATTTGGAAAGCTTAAATATTTTTAGTTTGTCACTAAAATTTACAAGATTTGAAAACAGCGTACTAAATAAGAATGATGATTCTCGTAGAGGATCTCCTAAAATGGATTTTTTCTTATTTTTAAATATAACTGTGCCTGGTAGGAATTTTTGGAGTTCTAAAGTAGTATAATCAAGATATTTTTTTGCTGCTGGATAAGAAGTAAGTAATACCTGAAAACCATGATCTAATTGATAACCATTAACAATATCTGTTTTTACTCTTCCACCAACACTATCCGTCGATTCAATAATTATAGGTTTAAAACCATTTTTTTCTAATACAGTAGCAGCAATCAAGCCACTGATACCTGCACCAATAATATAAACTTGCTCTTGCCTCATACGTTATGTGAATTTATGAAATAGATATTCATGCTTTCTCCCAGATCTGTTCTGCATTTAAAAGATAGCTACCTATAAAATTAAAGTTACATTGTTCAGGAGCTATTAACGATAAAAAGTACTTACCGTTTTTATGCTTATACAAATGATAAGTTTCACCAATTATGGGCTCAAATGAAAACTCAGCATTTAAAATAAGATTATTGTATTCAAACTCTTCTATCATTTGCTCGTAAGCAGCCTTTAATTCAAGGTATTTTGTTTTAATCTTGTGATTAACTTTATTAGTGCTTCTATTTTTCCATGCTGTAGTATCCGTTACAGTAATTACTGGAGCACCTACAGAAGTTGCGTATGGTTTTAAGGCAGCATCGTATTTGCCTGTCTCTGTATTGAAAACAACAGTATCAGGTTTTTTATCTTTTTTATTAGTCATTATTCCTCTAAAGCCTCTATTTGTTTCATTACTTGTTCTGCTTCAAAAACCTTTTCATCGCTTAACTTTCTATTCGTAGTAGAGAGTTGATGTGCTTCACTTAATAATTTTTTATAACGTGCTTGTAGCTTTTCTTTTTGCGATTTCTTTTTAAAAAGTTGAAACATACATATGGATTTTAAATTATATCAAAAATACAAAATGTTTATGTTTTTTTATATAAGGTTAAACAAAATGTTTTTGAGACAAGGAACTAGACTAATAACTTTAGAGAAAAGAATAAAGGAAAAATTTATTTTGTTGCTATACAGAAAAAGTCTAGTGTATTTTCATTACAATCATCGGTTAAGAAATAATCAGCAGAAGTAATATTGTTTACTAATTCTTTATTGTTTTTGAGCAATAGTCTTCTGTTAATTCGATTAAAAATTTCATAAGGAATTCTAAGCAAAAATTTAGGAGCTCTTTTTTCTAATTTTAAAATATCCCATTGTAGAATTTTAGCAACAGAACGTTTATTAGCATCATAATACTCCATAGTAGCCTTTTTGCCTGTAATACCTTTAACTGTAACCTTTGTAAAAGTATCCGATAATAAGTCTGTTAATTCCTTACAGAGGTATTCTTTATAATGCCAAGGATTTCTAGTAACAGATTGTGTAGCATTTGGAGTCGTTAAAAACAAAGTACCATTAGGTTTTAGAACTCTGTATATTTCTTCTAAAAAATAACGATCGTTTTGAATATGTTCTATTACCTGAAAAGTAATAACCACATCTTGGCTATTAGATGGGATATCAGTCAGTGGAGGTACCTGTTGTTGAATAATGGTCGCTTTAGGGAATTTCTGACGTAATTTATGATTTGCATAACTAGCTTTATCTACTGCAGTAATGTTTAATGATTCATTGTATATAATTTCTAATCCATATCCTTCTCCAGAACCAATTTCAAGAATGTTTCCATGAACTTTGTCAGCAATTAATTCGTATGCCTTTTTAGTTCTTTGAAACAAAGGAGTATCTGATGATATGTGAGAGGAGGTAATTTCTGTAGAGAAAAAAAACATAGTATAATTTAATATGGCCAATTCCTGTTTTTCCAAGTATCTAAACGTTTTTTTATGGCAATAACGTCTTTAGATTTTAGAGTATAGAAAGAAGAATTGTATGGTTGTATTTGTGTAACCATCTGCGAATAAATCTTAAATAGATAGTTAGCACGTCTAATATTAATAATAGGTCTAGGAGTATCAAAAGAAGTCATCCATAAAAGTGTTTCCTCTACATTTTGAATTGCAGTTTCACAAATAGTATTTCCTTCCATGTCCATTTTTAAACGATAGTATAGCTTTCCTAAAGCAAAAGCATATTCACCATATGGAATAGTAGTATTAGGGAATTTATCAATTACATAGTTTAATACTTCTTTAGCTTTTGCTATTTTGCCTTCTTCAATTAATGCTTGTGCTAGGAAATAATAATTTTTACGAACTATAGTCTTAGAGATGGCAATGGTTTCATCTGTTACTTTTGTATCAATGTTATCTTGATGTTTAAAGGAAGAGGCAGTAACTAAATTTTGATACGAAATAGGAGTGTGAATAATTTTTGGATTATCACCTTTAAGACTTTTTACAGGTAATAATTGGCTAACTAAGCCACGTTGAATTAAAAAATTATCTAAACCTAAAGTATGTTTAGTATTACCTATTTCACTAAAACAAATAGGTCTATTATTAAAGTTATTAGCGATTACATCTAAAAGAATAATATCGTTTTTAGTATACGATTGTTTATTGTAATCCCAACGAAGTGTATCTAATTTTTGTACACTTTTAGAAAGACTTTTAAGAGTTTTTTTTAGATATGTAGATGTTGCAATAGGAAGCAATAACTGATCAGTAGGGAAAAAATAAATCTTTTTCTTATAAATATTCAATCGGTTTTTTGGATTGTCCATAAAGCTAGATAGCTTATCAAGATTGAAATATCCAGAGGTAATTTTATGTAATGGTATAGCTGTATTAAACTTTTGATCAATAAAATTATCTGAAAGAGTTAAATGCACTGGTTTAGAAAGGTGCATTTTTGCTGTAAGCTTTTCACTATACCAATCAAAAACTAATTGCTCGTAGTTAATTATACGAATATCAGTTCTGTAACCTTCAACTTCTTGTAAATACCAAAGCGGAAAGGTCATGTTGTCTGTATTTGTAACAAGTATTGCTTGTTCTGGACAAGAAGCTAAATAGGTTTTTGCTAGCTGGTATGCAAAGTTTTCGTTAGAGCGATTATGATTATCAAAACCTTTTACTAATAATTGTGCAGGGGCGAATAAAAGTGAAACTAATACAGCTATTACTTTTTTATAGGTTTCATTTTTAATGAAAGAAAGTACTTTTACAAATCCAATTACAGATAATCCTATCCAGATACTAAAAAACATAAATGAACCTGTAAAAATATAATCACGTTCCCGTATCATAATACTTTGTGGTACAGGATTCACATAAATAATAATCCCCAAGCCAAATAGTAAGAATAGCAAACCAGAAGTGTATAGTAATAGTTTATGTTTACGTAAAAGAAATAATCCCCAAATTCCCATTAGAAAAGGAAGAAAATAAAAAACATCTTTACTATTTAAATTCCTATAAAAACTAGGAATAAGTGAATCATCACCAACGTTGTTTTTATCAATAAAATCAAAACCAGAAATCCAATTACCTCTTAAAATAGAGCCATCACCTTTTAAATTATTTTGAGTACCAATAAAATTTTGAAATAAGTAACGTAAATACAACCAATATACTTGATAATTATAAAAGAAAGATAGGTTTTCACTAAAGGTAGGTTTATAAATAGTTACTTTTTTACCATTAACTTTGGTTGCAATAGGATGTCCTTTTATAGTTGTCCAAGTTTGATATCCAGTTTTGTTGATAGCATTTTTATGGTAAACACGGGGAAAGAATAAGTTAAAACGTTTATCATAATTCGGAAGCTCATGTTTCCCACTATTTACAATATTGTATTTGTTTTGTTTGGCTTTGTATTTATAAAATGGTTTAGTGTCAAGAAGAGGAGTTAAGGTATCTATAGGAGCGTTAAAAGTGCTACCATTTAATAGAGGAATATTATCTACACCAAATTGAGTAGCACTCACATAAGGAATTAAAGCATTGGGTGTCGTAGCTACATTAGAAATTGGAGTTGTAATTTGAGATCTTATAATAGGAGTAAGATAACTACTACTACCAATTAAAAAGAATACTATACAGATCACACTACTATGTAGTATCAATAATTTTTTTATATAACCAATGTAAATAATAGCAAAGAGTGCTATAAAAATAGAAATAAATAAAAATAAAGCACCAGAATTTACAGGTAATTGTAATGAGTTTACTGCCCATATATCAAAAGAAGCAATTACTTTTAAAGTTCCTTGAAATATAATGTTTAACAGTATTATAAAAAGTACTAACCCACTGATAAAGGCAGTTATGATATGTCTTAAATTGAACCCAAACTTTTTATAGGTAAAAATAAAAGCTAAAGGAATAACTACAGCAATATTAATTAAATGCACGCCAATAGAAATTCCAAGTATTAGAAAAATAAGATATAAAAATTGGAACTCTTTTTTTAAAGATGTTGTTATAAACCATTTAAAAGCAAGCCATACGACAAGTAGTAGTAAAAAGAAAGACAAAGTATACACTTCTGTTTCAGTTGCAGCAGTCCAAAAACTAGTGGAAAAAGCAAAAGATAATGCAGCAATAATTCCAGCGAAATGTAGTATAATTTCACGATCAGGTTTAGTATAAATTTTTGAAGCAAATAGATGTGTAATATTATACAATAATGGAATTGTTAAGGCTCCAAAAAATGCAGAAATCATATTAGATACAAATGCAGGAGACATAAAAAAAAAGACTCCTAAAATTACATTTGAAATCAGGGTATAAAATGGAGCACCAGCTGGATGTGTAATTTGTAGCGTATCATTAGAAACAATAAATTCAGAGCTATCCCAAAAAGTAATTCCGCTAGGTAGATTGTATATATATATAGCAAAAGTAAACAGGAATAAACTCCAACGTATAATAGTTTGTTGCCGTTTCATAGAGGCCAAATATATAATAATTATCAGGTAGAAAACACTGAAAAACAGTAAGATTTGCTAAACGAAAAAAAAGTCAAAAAAAAACGAGGGTAAATTGTGAGTTACCTGTACAGTATATAGATGCGGGTTTCAATTTAAGGTAATAAGCAGGGAAATAATAATATGTTTTTTGCTTTTGTAACTTTTTGAAACCATCTAAAACAGTGTGTTGTAACTCACTATTTTAATTTTGTAGTAATTAAACTATTGTATAAGATGAAAAAATCCCTACTCACTATTTTGACAACATTATTTTGTATGTTGTCAACCAATCTTTTTGCCCAAACTTTAAATGAAACCCAAGGAACAGGATCAGGTGTTAGAATTACTTCTGGAGATTTTAATACCATGTTTGGAGATAGTACAGGTTCCTTTTTAACCTCTGGAAGCCAAACTGTTTTTATAGGTTATGGAGCTGGAAGGTCCAATACAACTTCTGAAAGTGTATTTATGGGTTATTTAGCTGGATATAATAATACTACTGGTTTTGATAATACCTTCATCGGTTGGGAATCTGGTAAATTTACTACTACAGGTGGAGACAATACGTTTTTAGGAACAGAATCAGGAGAAAATAACACTACAGGTTATGATAATACCTTTGTAGGGGAAGAGTCAGGTACTCGTAATACTACTGGATATGAAAATGTATTTATTGGTGAAGATGCAGGAATGAGTAATACTACTGGGTACAAGAATGTTTTTGTAGGTAATGAAGCGGGAATCTCAGCAGACGTAGGTTATAGAAATACTGCTGTAGGTAGTGAAGCTATGAGTGACGTAGACGATGGACATCATAATACTTCTATTGGAGATTCGTCTGCAATTGATATTGGAGATGGAATATATAATACAATGATTGGAGCAGCTTCTGGTGTTGCAACAGAATGGGCAGATTTTAACACTTTTGTAGGTGCAATGTCAGGTTGGGATAATAATAGAACCAATAGTACTACAAATGCTAATCGAAACACATATGTAGGTATGATGGCAGGAGCTTCAAACAGAGAAGGTGAAGATAATGTAGGAATGGGAGCTTTTGCAGGATATGGACCATCTGGTTTTAGTGATGGACATTTTTGGTCTGGTCTCAATAATCCAACCATAAGACATAGAACTATTTTCATAGGATCTAAAGCTGAAGCTGGTCACGATGATGTAATTGTGGTTGGTTTTAACAGTAAAGTGAATGATTTATATTCTATTGGAGTAGGACATACTTCTACAAATAATGCTAGATATAGTGTAAGTATTGGTAATACTCATGATGTAGCAGCAGCAGGAGATTATGCTATAGGAATAGGAAATCAGGTAGATATAGATAATATTGAATCTATAGGGATTGGAGCAAGTGCAGTAGCGCAAACAGATGGAGGAATAGCTTTAGGATATCAAGCAACAGTTAATGGAACAGGAGCTACAGCAGGAGCTAACTATAACATGGCAATAGGATACCAAGCACAAGCTACAGATTCTCTAGCAGTAGCCTTTGGTAAAGGCGCTATTGCATCAGGTAAACATGCTTATGCATTTGGTACTAATGCTAATGCTTCTGTAGATAACACGATGGTTTTAGGAGGAGTAACAGTTCCGTTAAGTGTAGGAATTGGTACAGATACTCCTAATATTAATGCTGCGTTAGAGTTATCAGGAACAAATAAAGGATTACAACTTAATCGCTTAACAAATGCTCAGAAAACAGCTTTAGCAAGTAATTTATCAGCAACAGATGAAGGAATGATAGTTTACGATACTGAAGATAAAAAACTATATTCTTGGGATGGAACACAATGGGTTGGTACAATAGCTGATAATTTAGGGAATCATACGGCAACGACTACACTCAATATGGCAGATAATGCTATACGTTTTAATACAGGTGAAACAAATGGAGTTGAATTTAATGCTAGTGAACAATATAAAATTTCACATGGAGCAACTGCAAATTATATTTACGGACCTGTAACAGGTGAAAGTATTAAAAATTCGATGAGTGCGAATACAGCGAATGGTTGGACTTGGGGACCATATAATGGAGCACCTGTAGCAGCTATTAATACAGAAGGTAAAATGCAAATAGCTAACAGTCTAAATATTGCAGGAAGTTATGAGTTTCCAATTGTAGATGGTACCGCAAATCAAATGCTAGTTACAGATGGAGCTGGAAATGTAAGCTGGGCATCACCTAACTTAACTTATGATACAGATATAGGTGATTTATCAATTGGTGGAGGAAATACTATAAGGTTAAATGATATATCTGGCGGAACAATTACAGGGCAAGATTCTCTAAGAATAGATTATTCTAATGGAGGACGTAGGTATATTGATATTGGAGCTATTTTTAAGCAAGTAGGCTTTAATAATACCACAAACCAATTAACTTTTAAAGATAATCATACAGTAGATTTATCAAGTTTGGCAAATACAGATTCACAAGCAATATCATTAGCAGGGAATACATTAAATATTTCTGGAAATATTTCTTCAGTTGATTTATCAAAATATATAGATAATACAGATGCACAAGATTTAGCCTTATCAGGAAATACGTTAAGCTTAACGAATGACGGAACCACTGTAGATTTATCTAGTTATTTAGATAATACAGACTCGCAATCTATATCATTAACAGGAAATACGTTAAGTATTTCAGGGAATGCATCAAAAGTAAATCTAACAGGATATTTAGATAATACGGATGAACAAACATTATCTTTTGTAGGAACAAATTTGAGTATTAGTAATGGGAACAATGTTGATCTTTCTAGTTTAAGAGATGGTACAGGGACAGATAATCAAGACTTAACCTTATCTGGTAATACATTGAGTTTAACAAATGATGCTACTAGTGTTGATTTATCAAGTTATTTGGATAATACAGATTCGCAAGGAATTTCATTAGCAGGGAATACATTAAGCATTTCAGGAAATGCGGGAACAGTTGATTTGTCAAGTTATTTGGATAATACGGACGCACAAGATTTAACTTTATCTGGTAATACATTGAGTTTAACAAATGACGGAACTAGTGTTGATTTATCTGGTTATTTAGATAATACAGATTCGCAAGGGATTTCATTAGTGAGAGATACATTAAAAATTTCGGGTAATGTAAATGTTGTTGCTTTATCAAAATATTTGGATAATACGGATGCACAAGATTTAACTTTATCTGGTAATACATTGAGTTTAACAAATGACGGAACTACTGTTGATTTATCTGGATATTTAGACAATACAGATTCGCAAGGAATTTCATTAGCTGGGAATACCTTAAGTATTTCAGGGAATGTAGGAACAGTTGATTTGTCAAGTTATTTGGATAATACGGACGCACAAGATTTGGAATTAACAGGTAATACATTGAGTTTAACAAATGACGGAACTAGTGTTGATTTATCTGGTTATTTAGACAATACAGATTCACAAGGGATTTCATTAGCAGGGAATACCTTAAGTATTTCAGGAAATACAGGAACAGTTGATTTGTCAAGTTATTTAGATAATACGGATGCACAAGATTTAACTTTATCCGGTAATACATTGAGTTTAACCAATGATGGAACTACTGTTGATTTGTCAAGTTATTTGGATAATACAGATGCACAAGATTTAGAATTAACAGGAAATACATTGAGTTTGACAAATGATGGTACTACCGTTGATTTATCTAATTATTTAGACAATAGAGACGAACAAACATTATCTTTATCAGGAACAGATTTAAGTATCAGTAATGGAAATAGTATTGATCTTTCTAGTTTAAGAGATGGAACAGGAACTGATAATCAAGATTTAGAATTAACAGGAAATACATTAAGTTTAACAAATGACGCTACTTCAGTAGACTTATCTAACTATTTAGATAATACAGATTCGCAAGCGATTTCATTAGCAAATCATACATTAAGTATTTCTGGAAATTCTTCAAAAGTCAACTTAGCGGATTATTTGGATAATACAGATGATCAAACATTATCTTTATCAGGAACAGATTTAAGTATCAGTAATGGAAATAGTATTGATCTTTCTAGTTTGAGGGACGGAACAGGCACAGATAGTCAAGAATTAAGCTTGTCAGGTACTACTTTAAGTATTTCAGGAAGTTCAAAAACAATAGATTTATCTGCATTTGTAAATTCAGATAGCCAAGATTTAACAACTGCATCACTTTCTGGTACAACATTAACTATTGGTATTCAAAATGGAGCATCCGTAAATGTAGATTTAGCACCATTATTAGCAGCACAACAAGCACAAATATCAAGTCAACAATCACTTTTAAATGCGCAACAAGCAGAATTAAGTAATGTGATTACTAGGTTAGAAGCTTTAGAGAACTGCGCTTGTGGAGGAACTTTAAGCAGCGGAGGAAATTTTACTGCTAATAAAAATCAACCTATTTTATACCAAAATATTCCAAATCCGTTTAATGGAACGACATCTATAAAATATTATGTGCCAGATACGTATGAAAAAGCGGCTATTGTGTTTAGTAATACTTCTGGACAAATTATAGATACAGTATATTTACAAGAGAAAGGAGAAAAGGAACTATACTTTAATAGTGCATCTTTACCTACTGGAATTTATTTTTACACGTTATATGTAAATAACCATAAAGTAGCTACTAAGAAGATGATAATAGAATAAACCATAATTACTACTATAACCAATTATTTAATTCCTGAATGCTTAAAAAGCGTTCAGGAATTTTAGTATACAGAGGTTTTAAATACTACATAAAAAAATAAAAGCAAACTACCTTAGTAGTTTGCTTTGACACTTTTTGACACTTCTGATAAACAATAGAGTAAGGAATTATTTTATAATTTTGTGGTAACTAAACTATTGTATACGATGAAAAAATCCCTACTCACTATTATGGTGGCATTTCTTTACATGCCGTCAAATTACCTTATTGCCCAAACATTTAATCAAACATCAGGAACAGGATCTGGAGTTAGTATTACTACAGGAGATAATAATACGATGTATGGAGATAGTACAGGATCTTTTTTAACAACTGCACATCAAACAGTTTTTATAGGGTATGGTGCAGGAAGGTCTAATACTGTTTCGGAAAATATTTTTATAGGTTATTTGGCAGGGTATAATAATATCAATGGAGCAGATAACACTTTTATAGGATTCGAATCAGGTAGAAGTAATATTGGAACTGATGGTACTAGCTTAAGAGGATCAGACAACACATTTTTGGGCTCTGAGTCTGGGGAGCTTAATACGACAGGATATGACAATACTTTTTTAGGTGAAGAATCAGGAGCTTCAAATACAACAGGATATGAAAATACTTTTGTAGGTGAGGATGCAGGAGCAAATATTCAAACAGGATATGAGAATACGTTTATAGGAAATCAATCAGGAGGAGATACTAATGGATTTAGTGGTACAGGTGATGGTACAGGTTTTAAAAATACAGCCGTAGGAAATGCTGCATTAGGCGATCTTGAATTTGGAGATCATAATACAGCTGTTGGAGATTCTGCTGGTACAGATGTAGATGAAGGTCGTTGGAATACTTTTTTAGGAGCTGCCTCTGGAGCTGCTACTGAACATGCTGATTATAATACATTTGTTGGAGCTATGGCAGGTTGGGATAATAACAGAACGAATAATAGAGATGATGCCAATAGAAATACTTATGTTGGTTTTCAAGCTGGTTTTACCAATAGAGAAGGAGAAGACAATGTAGGAATGGGAGCTTTTGCAGATTATAAAAGTGGAGGTAATAATGCAACAAGAAGATATCGAACTACTTTCATTGGAGCAGATTCGGATGTTGGAGAAAACGATGTCATAATGATTGGATATAGTGGAAGAAATGACGCGCAATATGCTATTTCCGTAGGTCAGAATCATGAAGTAAGAGGAACTAGAGCAGTGGGGATAGGAAATACAATAAATATGAATCCTAATGCCGATAATTCTATAGGTTTAGGTAATGAAGCCAATATTTCTCAATCTTTTGCTATAGGAATAGGAGATGCTGTAGATGTAGATAATACGCAAGCAATAGCAATAGGTGCTAGTTCGGTAGTACAAAATGATGGAGCCATTGTAATTGGATACGGAGCAAGTTCTAATGATGTAGTAGATAGTACACCAACTGGACCAACTCCAGGAGCATCTGAAGCAACAAATAACATTGCTATAGGATACAATGCAAGTGTAAGTGGAACAAATGCAATTGCTATAGGTAATGCAGCTACTGCAAATAACGCTAATACCATGGTTCTAGGAGGAGCAACAAATCCCTTAAGTGTAGGTATTGGAACCGATGCACCGAATGAATTTGCTTCCTTAGATTTAAAAGGAACTAATAAAGGTTTCTTAGTAAATAGGTTAACAACTGCACAGCGTACTGCGCTAGAACCTAATTTTCCAGCTGTAGCTTCTTCTAGAGGAATTAGAGAAGATGAAGGAGGATTAATAGTATTCGACACAGATGAAAAGTTATTATATAGCTGGACGGGAACAGAATGGGTAACCTTACTAGCAGATAATTTAGGAAATCATACAGCAACAGCAATGCTAAATATGGGAGATAATGTAATTAGGTTTGAAAATGGAGAAGCAAATGGAGTTGAGTTTAATCGAAGTGATCGTTATAAAATTTCATATGGAGGAAGTGCAAATTATGATTATGGACCAGTTACAGGAGTTAGTATTAAAACTTCAATGAGTGCTCCTACAAATAATGGTTGGACTTGGGGAGTATATAATGCACCACCCGTAGCAGCTATTAGTACAGAAGGAAAAATGCAAATAGCAAATAGTTTGAATATTGCAGGTAATTATGAATTGCCAATAGTTGATGGTACAGCAAATCAAGTATTGATAACAGATGGTGCTGGTGTGGTAACTTGGGCAACTCAAATAGATGCACAAGATTTAACTTTAACAGGAAATTCTTTAGGATTAACAAACGACGCTACATCAGTAGATTTATCAAAATATTTAGACAATACTGATAATCAGGAATTAAATTTAAACACAAATACTTTAAGTATTTCAGGAGGAGTTACGACTGTTGATCTTTCAGGATATTTAGATAATACGGATAGTCAGGATTTAACCTTATCAGGAAATACATTGAGTTTAACTAATGACGGAACTACAGTTGATTTATCTAGTTTTTTGGATAATACAGATGCACAAGCAATATCATTAACAGGTAATTCATTAAGTATTTCTGGAAATTCTTCTAAAGTAAATTTATCAGGGTATTTAGATAATACAGATGAACAAGATTTAACCTTGTCAGGAAATACTTTAAGTTTAACTAATGACGGAACTACAGTTGATTTATCAGGTTATTTAGACAATACAGATGCACAAGATTTAGCCTTATCAGGAAATACATTGAGTTTAACTAATGATGGTACTACAGTTGATTTATCAGGATATTTAGATAACACAGATTCACAGAGTATTTCATTAAACTCAAATACATTGAGTATATCAGGGAATGCAGGAACGGTAGACTTATCGGGTTATTTAGACAATACAGATGCACAAGATTTAACCTTATCAGGAAATATTTTAAGTTTAACCAACGATGGTACTACAGTTGATTTATCAGGATATTTAGATAACACAGATTCGCAGAGTATTTCATTAAACTCAAATACATTGAGTATATCAGGGAATGCAGGAACGGTAGACTTATCAGGTTATTTAGACAATACAGATGCGCAAGATTTAACTTTATCGGGAAATACTTTAAGTTTAACGAACGATGGTACTACGGTA
>NZ_CAZEFZ010000064.1:5345-18433 GCF_964511145.1 Tenacibaculum amylolyticum | reverse complement strand
TCAAGTTACTTGGACAATACAGATGATCAAACATTAACTTTTACAGGAACAGATTTAAGTATCAGTGATGGAAATAGCGTTGACCTATCTAGCTTAAGAGATGGAACAGGAACTGATAATCAAGATTTAGAACTGACTGGGAATACTTTAAGTTTAACGAATGATGGTACTACAGTTGATTTATCAAGTTACTTGGACAATACAGATGATCAAACATTAACTTTTACAGGAACAGATTTAAGTATCAGTAATGGAAATAGTATTGATCTTTCTAGTTTAAGAGATGGAACAGGAACCGATAATCAAGATTTAACATCAGCAACACTTTCTGGAAATACATTAACAATTGGAATAGAAAATGGAACGTCTGCTACTGTAGATTTATCTCCAATTTTAGAAGTACAACAAGCACAAATAGAAGCATTACAAACGCAAGTAGCAGCACAACAAACCTTAATAGAAACTGAGCAAGCATTAGTTGCTGCACAACAAGCAGAACTAACTAGGCAAGAGGAAAGAATTAATGATTTAATTACTAGAGTTGAAGCAATTGAAAGTTGCGCATGTGAAGGAACTTTAAGCAATGGAGGAAATTTAACTGCTAATAAAAACCAACCTATTTTATATCAGAACATTCCAAATCCATTTAATGGAACAACTTCTATCAAATATTACGTGCCAGATACGTATGAAAAAGCAGCTATAGTGTTTAGTAATACTTCTGGGCAAATAATAGATACTGTGCATTTAAAAGAAAGAGGAGAAAAAGAATTGTATTTTAATAGTGCGTCCTTACCTGTTGGAATCTATTTTTATACCTTATATGTAAATAACCATAAGGTAGCGACGAAAAAAATGATCATAGAATAACACAAGAATATTTAATGTATAAAAAAGCTTCATCTTAGGTGAAGCTTTTTTATTTTAGTCAAATGTTTAATAACGTAAATGTCGATAAATTTAATACGGTTTTAATACTGATATCTTTACTATTAGCCTATTTATTACCATTCGAATTATTTCTGATTTCCTATGCTATTTTAGGACCTTTACATTATATAACTGAGATTAATTGGATTCAAAATAAATCCTATTTTCTGAAAGAAAAATATTGGTTGCCTATTTGCTTAACGACGGCGTTTATAGTATTTCTTCCTGCATTATTCAATCTTGATATTTTAAATAAGTGGTTTCAAGAATCAACAAAGAGTTTTGTTAAAAGTATTGGAGCCTATACAAACGTAGCTATTTTTATAAGCTTACTAAGTGCGTTTACATTTTTGTTTATCAAAACCTTATATAAAAGAGTATTAACATTAATCTTTTCAATCTTTTTGAGTTTTGTTTTGGTACAGAACAATACATTTAATTTAGTATTCGGAATATTTTTACCAACAATTATTCATGTATACGTATTTACCTTATTATTTATGTGGTATGGAAGTATTAAACAAAACTCTAAAGTTGGTTTTTTCAATGTTTTTTTAATAGCAATTGTTCCCATTAGTATTTTCTTACTACCCGTAAATGAAGGTTGGCAAATAATGTCCACTTATGTAAAAAATACATATGTAGAGAATAAATTTTATCTTATCAATGTAAGCCTATCTAAATTGTTAGGAATATCAGATGGAACAACATTCAATTTTTCAGATAGTACTACAGCTAAAATACAGTTATTCATATCTTTTGCATACACCTATCACTATCTAAATTGGTTTTCTAAAACGAATACAATAGGATGGCATAAACACATAACCAAATCAAAATTAATATTGCTTTTATGTGTTTGGATACTCTCCGTATTATTATACGTATATAATTATAAATTAGGATTAATAGTACTACTTTTCTTAAGCTTTATGCATGTTTTCTTAGAGTTTCCAATCAACTTAATTTCTATAAGAGAAATCGTAAAACATTATACTCAAAAAATCATAAAGTAATATCAAAAGATGGGGAATTGATAAATAATAGTATTTTTGATTCCATGATAAGGTATTTGTTGACTACACTATTTTTCTTTGTAACTTTTCTTTCTAAAGCTCAAGAAATCTCCGATACTATTGCAAACCTGCAAGAGAAAATCAAAAGCACAAAGAGCCGTAATGAAAAAATTCAGTCAATGCTAACGTTGGCAGAATTACAATACGATAGAGACTTTGCAATGTCGAAGGAATTATTAGCAGATGCATTTAATCTAATTGGAGAAAAAAAAGATAGTGCAAGTCAAAAACAATTGGCTTATGCTTATGTTGTTGGAGGAGTAATCAAAAGAAGAGAAGGTCTATATCCCAAAGCTTTAGAAAATTATTTAAAAGCAAAAAGGATTTACAATGATTTTAATGACGAGCAAAATGTTTCGGATGTGTTGCATAATATGGCAATGGTATATCGATACCAAAAGGAACATCAAAAAGCAATTGATTTATATAAAAAATCAATTGCAGTAAAGGAATCTTTAAATGATATTCATGGAATAGGAGCAGGGTATAATATGATGGGGATTTCTTATCGTCATATTAAAAAGTTAGACTCTGCATTGGTTTTCTATAATAAAGCAAAGAGTTTGTTTTAATCTATAAATAGTGTAGATGATATTCAACGTGTGAACAATAATTTAGTCAATTTATACATAGATATGAAAGCGTATGATAAAGCGCTTGCGATTATAGAATACAACTTAAATTATGCTAAAAAGAATAATAAACAATCATCACTTTGTACTACATATAGAAATGCCTCTAGTGTATATAAAAAAACAAAAGAATATAAAAAATCATTAGCATATATAGATTCGTCTATAACCATTGCAGAAAAAGAAAAATTCAGGCAGTTATTATCTAAAGGATATTTACGTAAAAGTTATTTAAATGCGCAGTTGGGAGATTATAAAGCTGCCTATGAAAATTATAGAATATTCAACAGACATTCTGATTCTATTTATAACATAGAAAACATAAAAAAAATTCAAGCTTTAGAGCTAAACAATGAATTTAAGCAAGAAAAGAAAGAAATAGAGTTGAAAACGGAAGCAGCTACAGCTAAAAAGAAGTTTTACCAAATTCTATTTTTAATTACAATTGTTGGCGGAATAGCGATAGGAATTTTATTCTATTTGAATAATAAGAGTCGTTCAAAAGTTTTACAAGAAAAATTAGCAAAAGAAAGAGCTCAAAAAGAATTATTAGATCAAAAAATAAAAGCAAGTGAAGAAGAAACAAAACGACTAATTGCAGATAATACCATGCGTTTAGAATTTAAAGAAGAACTTATAGAACGAATTCGTAAAGAAATTGTTCCTGAAGCAACGGGTAAATTAAAAACGGCAATTAACTCAATGATGTCAGAGTTACAATTACAAGTAACAACTGAAGGAAAATTATCTGAAGTACAAACAAAAATTAATGAAGTAAATAAAGGTTTTGATGCCAAACTAAGAGAATTATATCCTACATTAACAAAGTCAGAGAGAGAGATTTGTGCATTATTGCGTTTAAATTTATCCATTAAAGAAATCATGACAGTAAGAAATGCTTCTCTAGACTCAGTTAAATCAACACGATATAGAATTCGAAAAAAAATGAAATTAGCTCCAAAAGAAGAATTAGAAAGATTCATACAATCTATTTAAATTGTTAATTATCTAAATCCTCATCACCATGAAATATCTTTTAACCATTTTAATGTTATGTATTACTACAGTAAGTTTCTCACAAACAAAAATAGATACGTTACAGCAAAAGTTTAAACATAGTACCAGTGAAGAGGAGCAACTCAAAATTCTTGATAGATTAACGAAGGAAATGATTCGCTCGAATCATCCTAAACAAAAAATATATTTAGAAAAACTAATATCATTAGCAAAAAAGCAAGGTGATTACGATTTAGCAGCTTCAAAAACTAGATTTATTGCACAACAGCATATTTATGGAGGAAAGCCAGATTCTGCAATTTATGTAGTAGAAGAAATGCTAAAGGAAAAACCAAAATTCAAAAAAACGAAATCTGAAGCACATTTGTTACTAAAAAGAGGGGGAGCTTATTTTAATAAAGAGTTGTTAGATGTTGCAGCGAAAGATTATGACGAAGCTGCAGATTTATTTCTAATCTCAGGAGATTCAATTTTTGCAGCAGATGCACGTTATTTTGCAGGTCAGGTATATACAAATCTAAAAGATTTTTTAAAGGCGTTAGATAGATATGAAAATGCCTATAAATTATATTCGATTTTAGGAGATAAACAATATGCAAACCTAGCGCAAACAGAACTGGGAGGATTGTATGAGATCAACCGATTTTATGATAAAGCTATTTTAGAAAAGAAAAAATCATTAAGAGAAGCGTTAGTAATTAAAAATTATGCAGGTGTTGCCACAGTGTATCTACACTTGGCTGGAAATTACTTCCATAAAAAAGAATTAAAAAAATCAAAAAAATACATAGATTCAGCAGTTAGCTTTATAGATAGTATTACTTCAAACGTAAAACAAGAACGCACAAAAACTTATGTAGAAATTTATAGTCTTCGGTATTATTTAGAGAAGAACGATTTAAAAAATGCAGAAAAGCATTTAATCGCAGCAGAAAAACAAAAAGAAAAAACAGACGCACCAGAATACTACAATACCTTTATACAATACTACAAAGCATTGTATTATAAAAAGATAGGAAAGTATAACGAAGCAGAAAAAGCTTTAAATAAAATACTATCTAAAAAAGGGCGTATAAGCAATATAGGTACCTATGTAAAAGCTGAAAAACTAGTGGCTGAGATTTATGCATTAAAGAATAATTATAAAAAAGCCTACGAACATGCTGTTCAATATTTAAAGGCAAAAGATTCATTAGACCGTGAAATAAATACAAATACCTTTTTATACTATCAAACACAATTCGAAACAGAAAGAAAAGACAATGAAATTTTCAAAAAAGAAGCTGCGATAGCATTATTAGAAAAGGATAATGAAATAGAAAAAAATAAAAAAGATACATTATGGATTATAATTATTTTCATCCTAATACTATCTTCTGTGATTTCGTATGCTATTTGGAAACAAGGAAAGCTAAAACGAAAAGAATTAGCAAAAAAAATAGCAGACAATAAAAAAGAATTAAATGCTTACACAAAATTGCTAATAGAAAAAAGTAAAACACAACAATCTTTAACAGAAGAAATTGAAAATTTAAAAGAAGAGATTGGAGCACAACAATCTGCTGAAAAATTACAAGATTTAACAGCAATTAAAATTCTTACAAATGAAGATTGGTATGCTTTTAAAGAAAAATTTAAAAGAGTATACCCAAACTTTTTTGCTAGTATTAAAAATAAAGGTTTTGAACTGACAAAAGCTGAAGAACGATTAATCGCAATGGAAAAGCTGTATTTAGATACAAAAGAAATTGCAAGTATGTTAGCCATTTCTCAAGATAGCGTTACAAGAAGTAGATCTAGATTACGTAAAAAAATAAATGCTCCTAAAGGAAGTTCTTTACTAGATTACTTAGAAGCTTCTTAAATAAAGAAGAGAATTTTGTAGTATTATAAATAGTAAATGTAAGTAGCAATTCGATTAGCGGTAAAAATCTGAAAGTTAATGAAGAGCTATATTTTTAGCTGTTTTTAATTTGTCTTTGCCTTAAATAATTAACTTCGAAGTTAGTTGGTAATGTAGTAGTTTTTTTTAAATAAATCACTCGTTATAAGTAATGCGTTTACCATATTTCTTCATTTTTTAATGCATTATATAAAGTTTTTTAAAGTTCTAATAATAATCAAATTAGAGATAAAGATGTGCTGTGGATGATTTTTTAATTCACTGTTATTTAGTTGTTTGTTTTAGATTACCACTTATTGCCACCGTATTAAATAGTATTTGGAATAAGAAGATTGCAACTTTGTAATATCATGTTTTTGATGGAATCAAAAACATGATAAGGGAATGTGTAAGTGTTGTAAATTAAAGGATAAAGTTCTTTTGTCCGTTTTTTGTCCGTTGATTTTTTCGGCCTTCACATGATAAATTAATTTCTTTGAATTCGATTTGTTAAAGTTATAGGGGATGAGAACAAAACTACTTCTAATCAATTTTTTATTATTATTTAGTTCACTTTTAGCACAAGAAACTTATGTGCCAGATGATAATTTCGAGAATTATCTAGAAACACATGACGCAGATGGAAATGTAGTTGCTGTAGGAGATGCTACAAGTATGGGAAATGGAATTGTTAATGATAATTACGTAACAACTTCTCGAATAATAAATGTGACAGATTTGGATATTTCGGGATTAACGATTAGTGATGCCACAGGTATTGAAGATTTTACAGCAGTACAAAATCTTAATTGTTTTAATAACTCATTATCTAGTATTAATCTTTCGCAGAATGCAGCATTACAAATCCTTTCTATAGGCAGAAATAACCTTACTAGCCTAGATTTATCACAAAATACGGCATTAACTTTTGTAAGTTGTTTACGAAACCAAATTACAAGCTTAAATGTTTCTCAGAATACAATGCTAGAAACTTTAGGTTGTAGTAACAATCAACTCAACAATCTTGATGTTACTAATAACACTGCATTAAAAACCTTATCTTTTTACAGCAACCCTATAGGAAGTATAGATGTAACTCAAAATTCATTATTAGAAAATTTAGATTGTGTTGATACACAACTTACTGTTTTAGATGTAACTCAAAACCCAGAGTTAATAGAGTTACAGGCATACAATAATGCTCTTACTAGCTTGGATTTGAGTAATAATGTAAAGCTTGTAGAATTATTTATTGAAGATAATCAAATCACGAGCTTAGATGTATCTCAAAATACTGTTTTAGAAGATTTGTCTTGTGCTAATAATGCATTAACATCTCTCAATATGAGAAATGGAAACATCACAAATTTTAATAATGGTGATTTTGACATTCGTAATAATCCTGGTCTAACATGTGTAGCAGTGGATGATGTAGCCTATGCAATAACGAATTTTACAAGAAAAGATGCTACTACCAGTTTCAATTTAGATTGTAGAGAAATTAGTGTTCCTGACGATAATTTTGAAAATTATTTAGAAACACACGATGCAGATGGAAATGTAGTTGCTTTAGGAGATGCTACAAGTATGGGGAATGGTATTGCAAATGACAATATAGTATTTACTTCAAGAATAGAAGGTGTTGAAGAATTAGATATCGACAATTTATCAATTTCTGATTTAACAGGTATTGAAGGATTTGTTGCGTTGAAAACATTATTCTGTCATGATAACACAATTGAAAATATAGATCTATCACAAAATATAGCATTAGAAAGATTAGATTGTTATAAATCTGGTGTAAGGACATTAAATATTTCTCAGAATACTGAATTAACCCTTATTCAATGTTTTAGAAATGAGTTGACTTCGTTAGATGTGAGTAATAATACAAAACTAACTCGAATTGATGTATTTAATAATCAGCTTACAGCATTAGATATTTCTCAAAATACTGAGTTAACTTCCATAAACTGCGCTAGAAATCAAATAAATAGTTTAAATGTTTCTAATAATGTAAAGCTAACTGACTTAACTTGTTATGAAAATAACTTAAACAGTTTAGATGTTACCGTTCTTCCTTTATTAGAAGATTTAGATTGTGTAGGTAATAATTTAACAACCTTAGATCTTTCTCAAAACCCAGAGTTAGTAGAACTGCAGGTATACGAAAACAATTTAACTAGTTTAGATGTAAGTAATAACCTAAAGTTAGTTGAACTATTTGCTGAAAGTAATAGCATTACAAGTTTAGATGTTTCAAAAAATACGGTTTTAGAAGATTTATCTGTAGCGTTTAATCAATTGACATATCTAAATATTAAAAATGGAAATAACACGAATTTAAATCCTAATGATTTTGATATTCGTAACAATCCAGGATTAACGTGTGTTACAGTTGATGATGTAACGTATGCAAATACAACATTCCCTAGAAAAGATGCACAAACAGAGTATAAGTTGTTCTGTACAGAAACTAACATACCAGATGATAATTTTGAAGCCTATTTAGAAACACACAATGCAACTGGTGGAGTTGTTCCGTTAGGAGATCCAACAAGTATGGGGAATGGTATTGCAAATGATGATAAAGTAGCAACTGAAAGAATTCAAAATATCACATATTTAAACATTTCGAACCAAGGAATTACAGATTTAACAGGTTTAGAAGATTTTGTAAGTTTAGAACAGTTAAGAGCATTCGACAATACAATTACTTCAGGAAGTATAGATTTTACAGCAAATTCAAACTTAACAGAAATTTATTGCTCAGACATGGGGTTAAATACTGTTGATGTTTCTGGATTAACAAAATTAGAACGTCTTGAATTTCGTAATAACAATCTATCTAGTATTGATGTAAGTTCTAGCTCAAACCTAAGTTATTTTAATGTTGATGGAAATAATTTTGCTACAGTAAATGTAAGTGGGAATACGTTATTATCAGATTTAAGAATAAGAGATAATGTTGTATTAAACTCGTTAGATGTTTCTAATAATAGTAACCTAGTAAGATTATATGTAGGTGGAAACTCGTTGACCATATTAGATGTTTCAAGCAATACTTTATTAGAAACAATTAGTGCGGGAGAAAATCAATTAACGACTATTGATGTAAATGGATTAAACAATCTAACAGATTTATTTCTTGAAGATATGCCAACACTAACTTCTTTAGATGTTTCAAGTAACATAAACCTTGAAGATATTGGAGTTAGCAATACTGGTTTATCAGTTTTAGATTTAAGTAGCCTTACAAAATTAATTGAAGTATATGCAAACAATACAGGTATCACAGAATTAGATTTTAGTGCAAGTCCAGATTTAGAATATGTTGAATGTCAAAACGGGCAGTTAACATCTTTAAATATGAAAAACGGAAATAATAGTGGGAGTATAGAATTATACGCCACTGGAAATGCTAACTTATTTTGTATTCAAGTAGATGATCCTTCTGCAACTTATTTATCAGGTTGGGAGAAAGATGCTACAGCTAATTTTAGTGATGATTGTAATTGGACATACGTTCCGGATGATAGGTTTGAAGATTATCTAGAAACGCATGATGCGAATAATAATTTTGTAGCTGTTGGAGATCCAACAAGTATGGGGAACGGAATAGCGAATGATAATTTTGTAAAAACAGCTAATATTGAAAGTGTCACTAATTTATTTATAGCATTCCAAGGAATTACGGATTTAACAGGTTTAGAAGAATTTAGAGCATTAGAAACTTTGTTTATATTCAATAATACGTTAACCGATACCAATTTAGATCTTACTGCTAATACAAGTTTAACGAGAGTTGATGCTAATGATATGGGGTTAACAAGTATTAGTATTTCTGGATTAACCCAATTAGAAACAATAAATGTATCTCGAAATAATCTTACAACTATAGATTTATCTACAAATACAGCGCTTAAAGAATTAATTATTTCTACTAACAATTTAACAGGATTAGATATAAGTAATAATATCTTATTAGAAGATTTACAAATTCATGAAACAACATTAACTACTATTGATGTGAGTGCAAATGTAAACCTAACAAGAATTTTAGCTTCTTTAAACCAGTTTACATCATTAGATACTCAGAATAATACATCACTTGAAACGTTAAACTTATCTAGAAATCCATTATCATCTTACGATGTAAGTCATTTAACAAATCTTCAGGATTTAAGTTTAGATGAAACAAATATTACTTCAATAGATATTAGTAAGAATACGAATTTAGTAGAATTCAGTGCTAGAAATATTAATGAATTAGTAGAGTTAAATGCAAGAAATGGAAACAACAGTAGCTTTACTGAATTTGAAGTAGATAGTTGTCCAAACTTAACGTGTATTGAAGTAGACGATCCAACTGCTGCTTTTTTAACAGCACCAGTTTGGTTAAAAGATGCTACAGCAAATTTTGCAGAGTACTGTCGATTTACCAATATTCCAGATGCAAACTTTGAAGCATATTTAGAAACACATAACGAGTTTGGAGGAACCGTTGCTTTAGGAAGTTCCAACAGTTTAGGTAATGGAGTTATCGATGATAATTTAGTACCAACAGCAAAAATAGAAGTCATTCAATTATTAACGCCAAGAAATGAGGGTATTCAAGACTTCACAGGAATTGAAGACTTCGAAAGTTTAATTCGTTTTTGGATAGATAATAATACATTAACTAATACCGATTTAGATTTAAGAAATAATACACTATTACAAAGTGTAACCCTTGAAAATACTGGTATTACAAGTTTGAATATAAATGGATTAACAGTGTTGGAGGGATTAGAGGCTGCAAACAATAGTTTAACAGCTTTAGATATTGCAACAAATACTGGTTTAAGATTTTTAAATGTTGGAGATAATAATATAACAAGTTTAGATATTAGTAATAATAATCTTACAAGTTTAACAGTAACAAATAATAGATTAGGAACAATTGATATAAGTACTCAAGTTAACTTAACATCTTTATACTGTGAAAACACAAATATCACAATATTAAACCTTGAAAATAACCCATTATTAGAAAACTTAGACTGTGATTTAAATCCATTAACAAGTTTAGATGTAACGAATCTTACAGATTTATTTTTCTTATCGTTTAGTACTACAAGTATTGCTGAAATTGATTTGAGCAATAATACAAACTTAAGTCGATTGGAGTGTAATACTACACCGCTTACTTCTTTAGATTTAGGAAATCAAAATACCTTAGATAATTTATCATGTACAAATGCATTACTAACAAATTTAAATCTAAGAAGTGGAAATAATGCTGATTTGGATAATGTAGATGTAACAGGAAACCCGAATTTAACATGTATTTCTGTTGATGATCCAGCAGCTGCTGCATTATTAGGGACATGGTTAAAAGATGCAACAGCAAACTATGCAGAATACTGTAGATTAACCTACGTACCAGATGATGCTTTTGAAACGTTCTTAGAAAATAACGGTTATGGTAATGGAGTTATAGACAATTATGTATATACAGCTTTAGTTGAGGTTTCTGAAGGTTTTAACTTACATAATGGATTAGTAGAAGACATGACAGGTATTGAGGATTTTAGAGATATGTGGTTCTTAGGATGTCGTAATAATACTAACTTAACAAGTATAGATCTAAGTAAGAATACTAAGCTTACTGTAATTACTTTAGCGAATAACAATTTAGCAAGTTTAGATTTAACCAATAATGTGTTATTAGAGCAAGTATATCTTGACGATAATGCTAATTTAGGAGATGTAGACATTTCTAAACTTACTGCTCTAACTAATTTGAGTTTATCTAATACGGGGATCAATTCTGTAGATATTTCTACGAATCCTTTGTTAAGACAATTAATCCTAAACAATAATAATTTCACGGAGTTAGACATATCCGATTATCCAAGTATCGTACAATTACGTATAGCAAATAACCAATTAACATCGTTAAATGTAGCGAATGGAAACAACGATAATTTTACATGGTTTGATGCACAAGGAAATCCTGGTTTAACTTGTATTAAAGCCGATAAAGTAGTTCAATTGCATCCAGACATTTGGGTGAAAGATGCTACAGCTAGTTTCGCATTATACTGTGATGTGACATATATAGCTGATGCTAATTTTGAAAACTATTTAGAAACTCATGATGCTGATGGAAATGTAGTTGTTCTTGGAGATGCTATAAGTTTAGGGAACGGAATTGCTAATGATAATCAGGTGTATACGGAGAAAATTAAAACTGTAGTTGATTTAGATCTAAGTCGTTTAGATATTACAGATTTAGGAGGTATTGAAGCGTTTACAGCTTTAGAAGTATTAAATCTAGATTATAATGATTTAACTACATTAGACTTATCTAGTAATTCAAACTTAAGAATTCTGGATGTTGCAGAGAATGATTTAACAGAATTAGATTTATCAGTTATCCCAACATTAGAAGAAGTAGAATTACGATCTAACAAAATAAGAACATTAACAGTAAACAATCCAAATCTTAGGAAACTTAGAGCAAGTAAAAATCAGTACACATATTTAGATGTAACCAATTGTCCACAATTAGAAGAACTTGGGGTTACACAAACATTATTAGTAGCATTAGATGTTAGAAACGGAAACAATAATTTAATGACTGATTTTAATGCTAGGTTTAATGATTATTTGACATGTATTGAAGTAGACGATGCTTCTGCAGCATATTTAACAACGTGGGATAAAGATGCTACAGCAAGTTTTAGCGAAGATTGTAATGATGCAGTTTGGACTGGAGCAAATGGAACAGATTGGACAAATAATGGAAACTGGTCTTCAAATGCTGTAGCAGAAACAACACAAAATGTAGTAGTACCAGTCTTGGTTACATCACCAATTATAAGTTCTGGTGTTATTGCTGAGATGAATGATTTAAGAATTGAGGAGTTATCTTCATTTACTGTAGAAGATAATGGAGTTGCAATCGTAAACGGAAACTTTAGTACTACAGAAGCAATAAACATACAATCATCAGCAACTACTAGTGGTACATTTATAGTAAAAGGAACCGCAAATGGAAATGTTACTTTTGAACGTTCAGGCTTAGAAGCGAATAAATGGAGTATGATTACAGCGCCAGTTTCAGGGCAAAGTGTAAAACAATTTGTAGAAAATTCAGCAAATGATATTCGTATAAATACTACAGTTACACCAAATAGATATGCAGTGGGACATTATGATGATAGCAGAGCAGATGGAACTAAATGGGTATATTATACAGTAGATGATTTAGCAAGTGATACAGTTACATTTGAAGAAGGAAAAAGCTATATTGTATCAAGAGAAACTAATGGATCAGTAACATTTACAGGAACTTTACAAACAAACGATCTTTCCGTTGGAGTAGCAGCAGAGCAATGGAATGCTATTGGAAGTCCGTATACTGCATATTTACCAATTAATAATAATTCAGATGTAAACTTTATTCAGGAAAACCTAAGTAAGTTCGATCCTGCTTATGTTGGAGTGTATGTTTGGGATAACGACCAAAATAAATATGTAGCAAAAACATTAGTAAGCGCAGCG
>NZ_CAZEFZ010000064.1:0-5340 GCF_964511145.1 Tenacibaculum amylolyticum | reverse complement strand
TTCTTTAACAGTAGGACAAGGATTCTTTGTAAAAACAGGAACAGGAGTTACCACAATGGATTTTAGAGAAGAGCAACGTTTACATAATGGAGCAGAAGTAGCTACATTCTCAAGAGGAACTAATTCAGAAATACCAACAATTCAAATTATAGCAGAGCAAGATGGTGTAGCAGTAGATACAAATATTAAGTATGTAGCCAATACAACCAAAGGCTTAGATGCTGGATACGACATAGGAAACTTTGGAGGCAGTACTTTTGATGTGTTTACACATTTAGTGGAGAGTTCAGAAAATAAAGACTTTACAATTCAGTCGTTACCAAATTCAGATTTTGATACCACAGTAATTCCGTTAGGATTTATTTCTGAAGCAGGTAAAGAAATAAAACTATCTGTAAATACAATAGCTTTACCGTCTGAGATAAAGGTATATATTGAAGATAGAGCAACAGGAGATTTTACAGAAATTGAAGCAGGAAGCTCATACAGTTTTACAACGACTTCAAAACTAACTGGAGTAGGAAGATTTTATATACATACATCTGCAAAGGTATTAGATATAGAAGATATAGCTAGTGTAAATGGCACAGTTGAAATATTCAAATCAGGAAACCAAGAAGTAACAATAAAAGGATTAGAGCAAGGAGAAATGGCAATTGTGAAGCTATACTCTGTTTTAGGAAGTGAAATATACAGCAGCAAAATTGTTGGAGATACAATGAATAAAATAACTCCAGATGTTTTAGAAACTGGAATCTATATTGTAAGAGTAGAAGGAACAGCAGGAATAACGAGTAAAAAAATTGTATTTAATAAATAAGGCTTTTAATTATGAAAATACACAACGATAACAAAGAGAAAATTAATAGAAAAGAAGCTTTACAAAAAATAGGCAATTATGGTAAATATACTGCTTTAACTGCCTTAGGAACATACTTATTACTAATCCCCAAAGATGCGCAAGCAGCAAGTCCAGAACCACCAGGAGATGGATTTTAAGCAAATCATTTAGTATTATAAGAGCAGTAATTGAAAAATTACTGCTTTTTTATTGCCATAAAGTGATAAATATGACAGTATGAATATACCGATATCAAAGAAATTAAAAGAATAAGATATGTATCCGTAGCTTTAAATAAATACTTTAAAACACTTGTAAATCCTGAAATGACACCATTTGACACCTCGAAAAAGAGTTAAGAAATAAATGTGATTATAATTTTGTAGTCTGTATATAATCTACTCTAAATATGAGAACAAGACTACTTTACGTTTGTTTTTTATTTTGTGCTTTTATAGTACAATCGCAAGTTACCATTTCTCAATGTGCAAATCCTAGTAGTGCAAATGCTGAAATGAATTGCCAAGTAAGCCTACCAGATTTTACAAATCAAATTATAGCAGAAGATCCTGTAAATATAGACCCAATAACAATAACACAAAATCCACTGCCAGGAACTATGGTAGATTTAGGAGATACAATAATTACTTTTACAGCATCTAATCCATTTGGTTCCGATACTTGTCAAGTAATATTTACGGTAAATAATGTTCCAGGAAGTTGCTTTACATACATTCCAGACGATAATTTTGAGCAAGCATTAATAGATTTAGGATATGATTCTGGAACTTTAGACGATTTTGTTCCAACCGCTAATATTAACACCATAACTTCATTAGATATTAGTAATAAAAATATTTCTGACCTCACAGGAATAGCAGCTTTTAAAGATTTAGAAAGTTTGGATATTTCTAATAACAATAGGTTAACAACTATTGATATTACTCAAAATAACTTATTAGAAAGCTTTACAGCAAATAATACAGTCTTAACGTCATTAGATATTAGAGAAAATTTAGAGTTAAAAACATTTATTGCGAATAACAGTAATTCATTAATTCAAATGAATTTTCAATTGAATAGAAAATTAACTTCAATAAGTTTAAATGGCGGAAATATCCAATACATTAAAATGGATAACTCTAATAATAACTTAATTACTTTTCTAGACATTCGTAATCAAAATAGTTTACAATGTGTTCAGGTAGATAGTGGAGTTCCCGTAGGAGGTTATTCAGGATGGGAAGAAGATCTTTCAGTTTATGCTCAAGATTGCGGAGTATTTATTCCAGATGATGCATTCGAACAAGCGCTTATAGATTTAGGTGTTGATACCAGTGGATTGAACAATTTTGTAAGTCTTGCTAATATAAGTGCAGCAGCATTAACATCATTAAATCTTAGAAACCTAGGTATTACCAATATGATTGGTATTGAGTATTTTACTACGCTACAAGAATTATACTTAAGACAAAACGATATTAAAGAAATAGATGTAAGTAACTTACTTTTTTTAGAAGTATTAGAAATAGACAGAGGTAATGACCTTACAACAATAGATGTAAGCAATAACTTAGCATTACGCGTATTAAGATTGGGAAGTAATAATTTAAGTACTATAGATATAAGTAAATTAACAGCACTACAAGAGTTAGATGTATCATCTAATAATTTAACTCAGCTTAATGTTAATAGAAATACAGCCTTAACCTCATTAAGACTGGACCTTAATGATTTCACAAGTTTTGATATTTCAGGAAATTCATTAATAACCCTTTTTCATATTACTAATAATAACAATTTATCGAGTTTGAATATAGCTAATGGAAATAATGCAAATTTTACTTCTTTACAAGCTAATTTTAACCCGTCGTTATCTTGTATACAAGTAGATGAATCAAATGCTAGTTATCATAGTAGTTGGTTTGTAGATAATACTACTTTATTAGACAATGATTGCGATTTGTCCAGAAGAACAATAGTTCCAGATGATGCATTTGAACAAGAGTTAATAGATCTAGGTTTTGACGATGTTTTAGATAATACTGTTTTAACTACGGTTATTGAACATATTACTACTTTAGATATTAGTGATAAAGGCATTGTTGATCCTACAGGAATTGAAGATTTTACAGGTTTAACGAATCTTAATATAAGTAGAAATGCCATACTTTCTTTAGATTTAAGTAACCTATCTGAACTTGAAATTGTTAATGTTCAAAGGAATAATGATATGACTACGTTGAACTTGAATAATTTAGTTAAGGTAAAAATCGTTAATGCGGCATTTAATAATATTTCAAATTTAACTTTAGCTTCTCCAGCGTTAGAAACATTACAAGTTTTTGGGAATGAATTAACTGCTATAGATGTAACAGGATCTCCAAATTTAAAACAATTGTACTGTGGTAGAAATCAACTTTCTTCTTTAGATGTAAGTCAAAATACCATATTAGAGTTACTTGATTGTAGCAGAAATACTATCGAAGCACTAAATTTATCGAACTCACCCTTGCTAAATAATTTATCAGCAGATAATAATAACCTATCGATACTAAACCTTAAAAATGGAAATAATGGGATTCTAAGTACTTTAAACGTTCAAAATAACTCGAACTTACACTGTATTAGTGTAGACGATTCTGGAAGCGCAAATGCAGGCACTGGAACTTATATGTCATGGTTAAAAGATGCGAATGCTATTTATAATAATGATTGTAGCCTTCTAACCTACGTACCAGATGATAATTTTGAACAAGTTTTAATCGATTTAGGATTTGATTCAGGAGTATTAGATAATTTCGTTACCACTGCTAATATAAACACACTTACTTCTATTGATATTTCTAATTCAGGAATTTCTGATTTAACAGGAATTGAGGATTTTGTAGCGTTAGAAACCTTGCTAGTATATGATAATAATCTTACAACAATTAATCTTAGTAATTTAACAAACCTAATTACACTAAGAGTTAGTCGAAACCAGTTAAGTAGTTTAGACCTGAGCAATCAAGCCGATTTAGATACACTTATTGCAGACAATAATAACATTGAAACGTTACAAATGAACTCTATTGTATTAAGGTATCTTCAGGTATTTGGAAATGATTTTACTGAAATAGATTTGAGTAGTTATACACAACTAGAACAATTATTTGTTGGGCGCAATGATTTAACAAATCTAGATGTAAGTAATAATACAATTTTAAATAGACTTGAATTTCAGTACAATCATATAAGTACAATAGATGTTACTACATTAACGGGATTGAGATACTTAAAAGGATTTAATAATGATTTGATTTTCGCTAACATAAAGAATGGAAATAATACAATTATTGAGGACTTACAATTACAAAATAATGCTAATTTAAGTTGTATTCAGGTTGATAGTGCTGTAGATGCGAATTCAGGATTAGGCAATTATGCGGCTTGGCAGATAGATGCAGCTACATCAAGTTATGCAGATCAATGCCAAACATATATTCCAGATGATAACTTTGAACAAGCGTTAATAGATGCAGGATATGATACTAGTGGACTAAATGATTTTGTTGCGACTCAAAATATAATAGGAGTAGAAAGATTTTTAGCTGGATCAGGAGGGCAGTTATACAATAAAGGCATTGTAGATTTTACAGGAATCGAAGCATTTACTTCACTAATACAATTATCAAGTACTGGAAATCCTGCAACTAATTTGGATCTAAGTAAGAATACAAATCTAGAAATTCTAATGTTAAATGGTACGGCCTTAGCAAATTTAGATATAAGTTCGAATGTTAAAGTTACTAGTATTACTGTTATAGATAATGCATTACAAACTATAAACCTAGGAACGAATACTGTATTAAAAAGTATTTCTATTAATGCGCCAATTACAAGTTTAAACACTAGTAACAATTTAGGATTAGAAGGGATAGCTATAAGAAATAGTCAATTAACAAACCTAGATGTTTTAGCCAATGTAGGATTGCTAAGATTGACAATAGAGAATGCTCCTTTAGGAAGTATTAACCTAAGTGCAAATAGTAATCTTACAGATATAACGATTAATAATAGTGCTCTAACAAGTTTGGATGTTAGTAATAATATAGTTTTAGATTATTTAGAATGTACAAATAATCAACTGTCTGAAATAGATATTAGTAATAACCCATTAATAACTGAATTATATTTTTCAGATAATCAAGTTACAAGCTTGGATGTAAGCACCAATACAAATTTGGAATATATTTATGGAAATAATAATTTACTAACAAGTTTAGATGTAAGTTCAAATAGTTCATTAGAAGAATTAGAGATCAATAATAATCGGTTAACTGTATTAAATATAAAAAATGGAAACAATCTTAGTACTTTATTTTATGTATCAGTTTTGAATAATGTAAACCTTTCCTGTATTGAAGTAGATGATGCAATTGCAGCAAATGCCCTTAGTTTAGCTAAGTTGTTCATATAGAGTTTTTAACAGAAGAAATAAATAGATATAAATGATT